>DTXE01000278.1 GCA_012962595.1 Syntrophaceae bacterium
GCTATAACCTCCACACGAATCTTCCCCACCACCCTCAACATCTCTACCTGCCTGCTTAAGTCTCCTTCGATGAATTTAATATGGGTAGCATCGGCTGGAATCTGATTTAAAACCGGGTCTATGGATACCCAATCTCCCAAAAATGCCTCCACCCAGGCATGATAGTAGAATCGACCTTCTGAATAAAGGATTCCAACGCAGGGTCTTGCCGGGATTCCCACCGCTCTTAAAAGGGCAGTAAGAAGGGCACTGTGTTCATTGCAGTCTCCTACCTTCTGTTTTAGCACCTCCAGAGCACTTGGTATTGATAGAACAGGTTTCTTCTCAATATGACTATATACCCATTGGGTCAGAAGTTGGGCAACTTTAACCGAATTACGTTCATCGCCTATAATACCTTGAGCGGCCTTGATGATCTCCGGATGGTTACTCTGAATTAACAGTGATGGCTGTAGGTAATCTATATATAACTGATTCCTATTAGGTATTTGATAGGATCCCTCCTGTTTGATTATCTCCTGAACCACCACTAGTGTATCTCCCTTAACCGTTTGTCTTCCACTATCAAGATCAAACCCAGTCAATGGTAAGCCACTAAGTCGAATCTTCAGATACTTGGACATTCGGGGTCTCTCAATAGGAGAACAAGGAATGGATATGGTAGAAAGGATATCCAGAGATTCAGTGGTAATATCCGAAAGGGCTTCCTCTTTTGTGGACTTTACAATAATTATTCCCATGGGGCCTTCTTCCTTCAATAGGTCTCCATCCTCGCTAATCCACGACCTTAGTGTCATACCCATGAGATCAGTTCGGATGCAGAAACACTCAAAACTTTGATTGTTTAAGATTATGGGTTCCTTTTTTTCCACATGTACCGTGATTATACGGTAGCTTTGGGTTGCTGGATCCCACAGGGGAAGTTTATAATGGTCTCCAACCTTAATTCCCCTATGTACCAAAAAGGGCTTTAAAGCCGATGAGAGGAATGGGATTTGGGGCACAGGAATTTCCTTTCGACTCTTCTCTCCTCCAGTTTCTACAGTTAGATCAAGCTTATGTCCCTTAACCTCACCTTCTGCACTAAAGGTGATTAATCCGGAAACCAGCCTGAAATTAAAGGATTTGAGTAAAAAATCATCATCCACTTGACATATGGTGTAAGTTGTTACCTGTTGTGGTTGATCCATCACCCTTAGCTGCATGAATGTCTGTTCGCCCAGCAGATAGCCTCCTTCATTCTTGGTCACAGTGGTAACAGAATAACCTACCTTCTGGTTATGGAGGTAGATAGAGGCCCACTCCTCCTTATTTTTCAGGGGTGTATGGAAAATCTTAGAGATATTTACTGGAGCTATGTGGTACCTATTGAGGAGTAGACCCATCATCACTAACCAGAAGATTATTACCAAACCACTTGTAACCCTCCATGTCCATCTAGTGTTTTTGGCTTCCATAGATTTGAAAATTATCATATTTTGGGGTACTGGGTCAAGAATAGTCAAGGTCGGATTCCTTCACCTCTTGGCCTTATCACATGGGCACAGAGCAAAAAAGAAATCTTGCTGCCTATCCATCCTAAGATAAAAAAAGGAGCTTCCAGAAATTTTTCAGGTTGACAGGTCGGTAAAAATTGGATAAGTATTCACAAACATCATGAAATAGGAGGAGGTAGATATGGTTGCCTTAGTTGGAGGTATTGCTGCTGTGCTTTTGGGACTTGTAGGTTTTATATTGTGGTGGCGTCCATTTCTCGAACTTCTTCAAGGTGGCGTTCCACTGATGTTAGTTTTAGGGGGGGCGTTGGCGACCTATTTGGGTGTAGAGGAGGTAAGAGACAAATATCGAAGTATTAAAGAGAGGGTAGAAGAAAAGCCGGAAGAGGTCGAAAAGCTGAAGGAGGAAACAGAGAAATATAAAAAAGAGGTTGAAGATTTAAAGAAGGAGATTGAGAGTCTGAAGAAAGAAGGCAAGGAGGCCTAGAGTAATAACTAGCTGAACCTCTTCCCCTTTCGAGATTCTTGTATAAAAAAGTACCTTAATCCCTTGAGGTGTACATAGTTGTACACCTCTTCTTTTTTGTGGAATTTAGGATAATATGAGTATTCACTTTACTCAGTAAAGGAAGTAGCAAATCTTTTGTGGGGGATACTATAAAAAGATAGGGTCTACCCGTTAGAATACTCCAAGACTTGCAGGAGGAGTAGACCCCCATGGAACTAAAGGTATCATGTAAGGTCTGTGTATCAATTAACTCTGTTTCTGTCAACTCCATAGAGAGGGCAGCTATTGAAGGTGCTAGAGAGGCTAATAGGTGATCAAGCAAAAGGAGGTATCAAAAGACGCTGTGGATGTTACTATCTGCAGAAGATTTAAGAAAAGGGGCATGAGCTGGTATGTTCATAAAGCAAATCCTTTATTAGCTTTGAAGCCTTTAAAGCTAAATGGAGAATGGCAAACTTATTGGCGACAAAAGGACTTAGTTACGGTTTGACCCATAAACGTTTTGCTACTTACCAATGCTGGATTTTTATTGACATGATTATTCCTAATGTGCTAACTGGAAAATTTATCTTTCCGGTTATGCTATCACTAGCTTAAGATCTCTCTACCTGACACAAAAGAGAGGAAACACCAAGCTCTGGTAAGGTGGGTGAAGATCTTTTATATTTAGTATTTAAGGAATATAAATCAGAAAATATATGCCTTCAACTGAGAAGGGAGGTTAACAAATGGAAAACAGGGCAATTATCTTATCAGCAGTGACGGCCTTTTTGTTTTTCTCTTTGTTCTCCGGGTGGGTTTATGCTCAGGAAGATGAGATAACGCTTGAGCATAAA
>DTXE01000279.1 GCA_012962595.1 Syntrophaceae bacterium
TTCCTGGACATGTGACCTCGGCCATGATAGTCTTTTCACTATTTGTAGAACGTCTCATCAAGAAGATTGGAGGACATGGGGAACATCCTTTGGAGGAAATTTGGAGAATAAAGGCAAGGCTAAGCCGTAATGTGGCCTCTGCGCAGGGAAGAGAGGATTATATTAGGGTTAGGCTTGAAAAGGGGAAGGATGGTGCAATTTATGCTTACCCTGTTTTAGGCAAATCTGGATTAATTTCTACCATGGTTAAGGCCCATGGGCTAATAAAGATAGATATGAATACCGAAGGGCTGGAGAAGGGGGAAGTGGTAGATGTAATTCTATTTTGAGGGAGATAATATGAAGCGGCGCATCTATCTAAAAATGAAGACGCTGAAAGAGGCGAAAGACGTGTTTTTCAACCAATTTGATTTTTCCATATATCTAAAATCAGAGGTGGTTCCCACCAGAGAGTCCTTAGGCCGTGTAACTTCTGAGGCTATATTTGCTAAAGCCTCTTCGCCCAGCTTCCATGCAGCGGCCATGGATGGGATGGCTGTTTTTGCCGAACATACCTATGGTACCACCGAGGATAAACCAAAAAGGCTCACCATAGATAAAGAGGCCTTTCCCGTCAACACAGGAAATATTCTACCACCTGGGACCAATGCTGTCATCATGATAGAGCATGTAAATATTATAGATGACCATACTATAGAGATTTACTCCTCAGCCTACCCCTGGCAAAATGTGAGAAGGGTGGGAGAGGATATCGTGGCTACTGAACTACTCCTACCCCAAAATCATGTAATTACACCCTATGATATGGGGGCTTTGCTAGGTGGTGGTATCTATCATGTTCCAGTCAAGCAAAAACCAAAGGTGATAATTATACCTACAGGATCGGAGCTGATTGACGTGGGTGATGCAGCCAAAGGTATTATGGAGGATGGGAAGATTGTGGAATATAATTCAGTTATACTGGCAGGGCTTATTTCTCAATGTGGAGGAGAATCCACTAGCTATGACATTGTTCCTGATAAGTACCAGGATATCAGAGAGGCTTTAAAGAGGGCGGTTGAGGCCAAATGCCACATGGTGATTATCAATGCAGGCTCTTCTGCAGGGAGTGAAGACTATACCGCCTCTGCCATTGAGGAATTGGGTGAGGTTCTGGTGCATGGTGTCACTATCATGCCTGGGAAACCTACTGTACTGGGTGTAATAGATGGCAAGCCAGTCATAGGAAATCCAGGATATCCCGTATCTGCCGTCATATCCTTTGAACAATTTGTAAAACCTATTCTATATAAGATGCTGGGCATAAGGGTTCCAAAACGGGAGAAATTAAAGGTTATACCTTCCCAAAAGATACCCTCCAAATTGGGCATAGAGGAATTTGTTAGAGTAAAGCTAGGAAAGGTAGGAGAAAAGGTCGTAGCTACCCCACTCAAAAGAAAGGCGGGGGTCATCACTTCCCTCACAAAGGCCGATGGAATTATAAGGATTCCTAATGTGGTAGAGGGGATAACCCATGACGAACAGGTGGAAGCGGAGCTGCTTAAAGACAGCGATGAGATCCTAAATACCATCGTGATTATTGGTAGCCATGATAATACCTTGGATATATTAGCCAATGAGATAAAAAAATGGGATTACCAGTTGAGTATATCATCAAGTAATGTAGGAAGTATGGGAGGGCTAATTGCCTTAAGGAAGGGGAATGCTCACATGTGTGGATCTCATTTATTTGATCCAGAAACGGGAGAGTATAACTTTCCCTATATCAAAAGGTACCTTAGAGGTATAGATGTCAAGGTGGTCAATTTGACATTTAGAGAACAAGGGTTGATAGTAGGCCAGGGTAATCCTAAAGGTATTAAGGGCCTAGAGGATTTGACTAGAGAAGATGTAGTTTTTATTAACCGCCAGCCAGGCTCTGGAACTAGGATCTTACTGGACTACAAATTAAAGCAACTAAATATAGAGCCTTCTCAGATTCAGGGTTATGATAGGGATGAATTTACCCACATGGCGGTGGCGGTAAATGTCTTAAGTGGCAGTGCTGATGTGGGCTTGGGAATATACGCCGCAGCCAAGGCCTTAGGTCTTGATTTTATACCTATTGTAAAGGAAAGGTATGACCTGATTATACCTGAGACCTTCCATAGGCAACAGAGAATTCAAACCCTACTTGAAGTAATCCGCTCCCAGGGTTTTAAAGATCGGGTAGTTCAGTTGGGTGGCTATGATGTATCTATGACAGGAGAGGTCTTGTGGGGATAAAATTGCCCCTGCTTCAATCTAGGCTCATGCCTTTACTGGATAGTATCTATAAATTTACTCCTCCTTCAAACATCCTATAAACTTAGAAACCAAATCTGGGTCAAATTGAGTGCCCGCATTTTTCCTCAATTCCACTATAGCCTCATCTTTGGTCAAGGCCTTCCGGTAGGGTCTGTCGGTAATCATAGCAGAATAGGCATCTGCGACGGTAATAATCCTGGCAAGTAGAGGTATATCTTTTCCCTTGAGTCTGCTGGGGTAGCCTTTGCCATCGTACCTCTCATGGTGGTACATTATTGCCCCTATCACATCTTCTTGGTGTGGCATAATACCACCTTTTAGCAACATGGCCCCAACTCTTGAATGTTCCTTAATGAGCTGAAGCTCTTTATTTTCTAAGGGTCCGGGCTTTTTCAGGATATGGTCTGGTATACCAATTTTTCCGATGTCATGGATGCTACTGGCCATCTTTAAAGCCTTCATCTGGTCAGGAGACAGGTTTAGCTCTTTAGCTATACGGAGTGAGTATTTAGTGACCACATTGGTATGGGTCATAGTGTATCGGTCCTTATTATTTACGGCAGTAATCAGACCTTCTAGGATATCAAAGGATGTCCTTTCCCTAGCTAAAAATTCTTTCACCTGTGGTGTACTGGCAGAGATTACACTTTTCCCAGATCGCCTGGACTCATACATGCCTCTATCGGCCAAGGCAACAAGTTCATGTAAACCCATACTATCATAAGGATAGGTACCTGTCCCGATACTTAAACGGATGGGAATAGTTGTTTTTTCATCTATTTTTAATCCACTTCGTTTCATTCGCTGGGAAATCCTTTCAGCTAGGGATTTTGCCTTCTCTCCAAACTTATCTACCACTATCCCAGTTTTTAATTTTTGGGTTTTGAGTTGTGATTTTGAGTTTTTAATATAAAACCCCTTCCCCACAAAATACATCTCCAAATCTTCAAACTTATCCCTCAAACCTTTCTCCGAAACCTCCCAACCCTCCCCCTTAATAAAAGACACCCAACTCACCCGCCACCCATTCAACAAACTCCGCAA
>DTXE01000280.1 GCA_012962595.1 Syntrophaceae bacterium
CATGGTATCGTAATCCCATCTAAGGCCTTGGGGATAGTCACTAGCATGGGGTCTATGACACGAGAGGCACATGACTATACTATCTGCTCTCACCTCCCTTTCTCTCCCTGTAGGATTGATATAAGCAACAGGTTCCTCTAAGCTATAGTTTATGTAGTCTTGATATTCCGAGCCTGCATAGCCTCCACGCACATCACTAAATGCTATATCGGCAGGGTGACAACCCACCCTCTCTGCCCCAAATGCTCCACCTAAATTTGGGTGTAGATGATAGGTCACATGACATTCACCACAAAGATAGCTTATGGTATCCATGGCATTATATTGGGGATCACCCTTATATCCATTATGGTTATCAATGGTAGCCAGATATTCCCAGTCTTTATGTTCCTTCCCCTTTATCCCATAAAGGAAACGGTAGCTTTTTCCCACGGTGGTTCCGTCGATAACACTATCGTCTGCATGGTGCGCTCCATGAATGGATTCAAATGGATCCTCTATGGTTCTGTTTCCATGGCAGCCCCATTTACCGGCACATGTGAGTTGCTGAGTCCAATCTGCAGGGCCTATCCCTCCAGGTATTATAATGTTTTCTATAAACCCCCATGGTATATCTTTGGGAGGGGGCTCAGGAACAGATATATCTCTCACATTGTGCCCCTTTTCATAATCGGGGTTGTAGCCATCGGCCACATAATAGAAGTTTCCACCTGCCAGATCTCCATTCTCCATATGATGAATTACCTGGGGGATTCTTGATTTACCAATAACTATGATATTCTCAGTACCGTTAGGATTTTGGCCATGACATCCCAGGCAACCCCCTTTGGTTAGAATGGGGAAGGGACCACTCCTTCCACCATAGGTTTGGCCTTCACTGGTACCCCTTTTGCTATAGTGCATGCTATGGCAGTTCTTACAGGCACCCTTTACCCTGGCATAGAGGGGCCTTGGGTAGGCTTGAGAGAGAACAACGCCTGTAATGACCAGAAGTACAAGTATCTTATACATTTTCTTAATCCTTAATACTGCCTTAGTAGTATCGCTTTCCACTATGACAGGTGAAGCATCCGCCTGATGGAGCGTTCTCTTCACCTGATATCATGGCATCATAATCCCATCTCAAGATAGCGTCATATGGGCTTGCATGGGCCCTGTGACATGAAAGACACATAACCATGTCCACTCCAGGCTTAACCACATCAGTAGGGGAGGTGGGTATTACCTCTCTGGCTACCGGTGCCTCAACACTATACACCTTATAGTTGGCATACTCATGGCCCTTGGGCAAAATGACATCCACGGGATGCCTAAACCAAGGCCCCTCTACGCTATGGAAATCACCATGACAGCTTGCACAGAGATAGTTGATGGTAGAGGTATATTCATTATGGTCAGTGGCAGAGTTTGTATACTCCCAGTCACTGTCCTCTAGACCAATAACCCCCTTTACTTTAGCGGTATTTTTTAGGTATCTATAACTTCTGGCAGTGGTGCTACCATCCAAGGGAGTGTCTTTAGCATGATGTGTTCCTCTTATAGCAGCAAAGGTATCTTTTATATTCCTATCTCCATGGCATCCGTTTGATCCTGCACAGGTAAGTCTTTTATTCTCATTGTATCCAATGACAGAGGGATCGGATGCCCTGTGGTATCCCGGGGGTTTATTACCAAGGGTAACATCTTGAGAGACTATGCCTTCCACATTGTGGCCTTTAGCATCTGAGCCACCAAGGGATATATCCACATATCTAAAATTACCACCAGCAAGGGGAATTTCTGGTTTTGAGGTATTATGTACAATGGGAACTTTAGAGTTCCCCATAATTTTTATAGTCTCCCCAGTAGCGCTTGAATGGCACTTTATGCAAAGGTCGCTACCGCCTTTGAGTAAATATAGAAATGGTTCCCCCGGTTTAAGAGGTATTCCTGTGGTAACTGTATGACAGGCCTCACAGTCCCCTGAAACGGTGGCACGGGTAGCAGCGGGTGCCGTAGCCAAGAAGGTATTGGAAAAGGAAGGTATTAATGTTTTTGCCTA
>DTXE01000281.1 GCA_012962595.1 Syntrophaceae bacterium
TAAAACTCCCTTCTCTCATTACCAAAAAGGCCTATAACGTGGTGAAGCACATGCGCACTGAGACCCGAGAATTATTGTATAATGTAACGTATGTCGTTGTATTCTTTGCATTCTTTATATGTTTCTTCTATATGGTATTACGGGGATAAAATGGTACCTAATATCCTTCTTCAAATAATATTAGCGCCAGTTATAGCCTCCATATTCATATTTTTAACCAGATTCAAAATGGGTAGAAAGGCGGGCTGGATAGCAGCCGGTAGCCTTTTATATACTACTGTTCTTCTCTGCATAGTAGGTCTCAGAGTTTATCAGGGTACAAGAATTTACGAGGAATACCTACTTATTGCACCGGGTATAAGGCTTGACCTTTTAGCCGACGGTCTGAGTCTACCAGTTGCATTGATAATGAATATGCTATGTATGGTCCTTGCATTCTACTCAATACACTATGTAGACCACAGAATAGAAGTACTATATGGTGAAGTGGATGAAAGGACATGGCTCAGCTATTACTCAAGGTTTTTTTATCTGTTTCTCTACTTTCCTGTAGGTTTTGTTGGTGTTGCCCTTGTTACAAACCTGTTAGCGATGTATTTTTTCCTAGAAGTACTGACTATCGCCCTTTTCTTCATAATGGCCTATTTTGGTTATATAGAGCGTGTTAGGGTTGCCCTCATGTGTCTGGTATGGGGAATTACTAGTGCGTTATTCTTCCTGGCGGGGTCTTTACTAATTTATGGTGAGATAGGTAGCTTTGAAATCTCAGAGATACACACCCTTGCAGGAAATCCATTGGCTTTTTGGATTATCCTTTTATTCCTTCTTGGTTTAGCCAGTAAATTGGCGATATTTCCCTTTCATGTTTGGATGCCTTGGGTTCACGCAGAACATCCCACATGCATAGCTGGATTACTTGCAGTCTATGCAAACCTAGCAGCCTATATAATTGTCAGGGTTCTCATTTTACCACTTCGCAGTGATTTCGGGGTATTTGGCATGCCTCTCATGGTAATGGCTCTGATAACCATGGTATATGGCTCTCTTCTTACTATGGCTCAAACTGACGTGAAGCGAATTGCTGCCTGCTCAACTATAAGCCAGATATCATATTCTGTCCTTGGACTGGGAGCACTCACCACTGTGAGTATTGAGGGAGGGATGTTTTTCTTCCTAAGCCACATCATGGGTAAGACCATTTTCTTCTCAACGGCTGGTATATTAGTTTATGTAACAGGCGTCAGGGATATAAGACAGATGGGTGGACTTGCACGCAAGATGCCAATAACAGCCATACTTTGGACACTGGGCGCCATGTCGCTCTCAGGATTTCCGCCATTTAGCAGCTTTACAGCAGAATGGATAATGTTTACAGGCATCTTTGAACGTGGCATATATACAATGCCTTTTGGGCTGATAGTGGCAATTCTAGGTGTTTCCGCAATCTTATTAACGGTTGGTTACACATTCTGGGCTGTGAAGAGGGCATTTTTTGGTCCCCTAAACCCTAATCTAGCAAACTCAAATCATGAAATTAAGGATCCACCATTAACCATGAGTATTCCACTTCTATTTACAGCTTGCGTATCAATCATACTGGGTGTGTATCCCAAACCCATAATGAATCTTTTCCATTTGGTGATAGGAGGTTGTTAATTCCATCACCATTACCTACCTTTTAGTTTTTCCCTTTCCAATGCCTTCTGTGCCTTCCAGAAAGGGCAATATTTGCCATGCCACTGCATGAATTTTCCAAATAGTGTCTGGGAATTGTTCCTTGCATACCGACACAGAAGGCAATAATTACATATGGTGCCCAGAATTCTTTGTAACATGTTCATTTTATCATTTTTTAGCATTTCTAGGCCCATATGGCAATAATGACTATTCACTTAACTCAGCACCGGCTCTAAACCCCATATTAAAATCCAAATAACGGTAGTGTGAACTTAACTGTCTGGTTCTGTAAGAGAAGCTCAGCCGGTCTAATTTCTTGATGTTAACCTTAGCAAGTTCTATAGGAGCCTTA
>DTXE01000282.1 GCA_012962595.1 Syntrophaceae bacterium
CCGGTTATTGCCTCTTTGAATTATGTGGTGGGGATATCCTATACCTACTATCCTTGCTATGCGTGGCATGCGAAGGGTATAATATGAAAGTGAGTGATACTCAAGAAAAATGGGATGTGTCCCTATTTTTAGGGCACATCCCCTACCCTTTCGCCCACCGTAATCCCAAGAAAATTTCAGCATTTAGACACATTATTGTTTTCAATAAAAATTATTGAATTTAATCTTGAAATATAGGTGGCATTCTGTTAGATTTACCCCATCAAAAAATGGAACATATAGCCTCTTTAGATGTAGGAACCAATACCTTACGGTTGCTCATAGCAGAGAATAATCCTGACTCCAGAGACTTCAGGCCCCTTCTGTTTAAAAGGGAGATTACACGGTTAGGAGAGGATTTTTCAAAAAGAGGCTATTTAAGTGAGAAAGCAATTGAAAGAACTATAGAATCTTTAAAGACCTTCTCCCAATTGATGAGGAGTTATGAGGTTAGCCGATATAGGGCAGTAGCCACCAGTGTAGTGAGAGAGGCCACAAATGGCAAGGATTTTCTTAAGATAGTGAATAAAGAGGCTGGTATCAAGGTTGATGTCATATCCGGAGAGGAGGAGGCTAACTTAAACTTAAGGGGTGTGACCTCAGCCTTGAGGGGATACCAAGGCAGATTTATCATCTTTGATATTGGTGGCGGGAGTACAGAATTCATCCTTGGTAATATTGATGGGCCCTATGAGGTTGTAAGCACAGATTTAGGGGTGGTACATTTTACAGAAACATTCATTCAAACCGATCCTCCTGAACCCAGGGAACTTGAAAACCTAGAGGCTGAGATTGGAAAGAAGGTTTTATCTTTGAAACACTCCTTTTTGGAAAGGTGGCCAGATTGGCAAGGAGAGGATTGTCTCTTGGTGGGCACGGCAGGAACGGTTACTACCTTGGCCTCCATCTATTTAGGTCTAACAACCTACGATCCTGCTCTTGTCAATAACTTAACCTTGCAACGCCTTTGGATTGAGCAGCTTTTCCATAGGCTTAAAGAAATGAGGGCCCTGGATCG
>DTXE01000283.1 GCA_012962595.1 Syntrophaceae bacterium
GCTTCACCAAAATAGTGGCGCATTCCAATAAGGTCAAACATAACCTGACGGTGCCATTGTTTGGCGAGTTTCACTCCCTTGCGAATTTCATTTAAGCCGGCTGCGGCCACCACACAGGCTACATCAGCCCCTGCCTCATAGGCCAATTCTAATTCTTTATCTACCTCACTTATGGCCTTTAAGTCAGCCACGATGGACTTGTCAGGGAACAACTTCTTTAATCTTGCGATTGCTTTAACCCCTTCCCTTTTAATCTTCAGAGAAGAGACAACTCTTGAATTTTTGGGTAGTTTGCTGATGTAATTCGGGTACTTTTGCCGGATATGCTCCAAAACGGTCCGTCCCTTCTTCTTTCCTAAAAGCTGCTCCATTCCAGTGGCATCCACAATTACTTTTTTATTAAAGGATTGCGCTGTCTGGATACATTCTTCAACAGTAGAAGTAGGAGCTAATCCTGTAATGATTACCATATCCGCACCTGCTCCAAAGGCCATCTCTAGTTCCAGTCTACCAGTATCCATGGGCTTCATCTCTGCCACAATTATTCTATCTGGCGATTCTTCCTTGGCCTTCTTTACCGCAGACATACCTACTGATTTAATCAACACAGTTCCGGCCTCAATCCAGTCTGCACCACCGCTAACTGCATTCTTAGCCACCCTTAAGGCCTCATCTAAATCAGTTTGATCCAGAGCCACCTGAAGCAGTGGGATATCTAAGCCGATTTTTAAGGACATCTAGGAAGGGCTCCTACCTTTCTTGTAGAACTTTATGGTGGAAAAATCTAAATGTCAATGAAACAGGGCTTGCAGGCATTAGGGATTTTCATCAACAACCTTCAGGTGAGGTGTGGGCCGAAATACCTTCCAGAGATTGGTAAAAACCATACCTACCAACTGATCCCAGTAGATATAGTAATTTCGGGCCCTATCCATAGCCAAGGCCATCTCCCTTACATCCCAACCAAGTTGAACCAATCGTTGTTGGAATTTCTTCTGATACTTCTGATACAGGGTTGAAGCATTAAAGTATATCTCCTCCAGGCTATGTCTGTATGCGGGGTCAAAATCAAAGGGATCAGGTATTTCTTTAAACCCTGAATAATAATTGACTCTAAAGTCCCCTTCCATGGCCTCAATAATGGATGCTATATAGAATTTCTCCATAAATTGGATGGATGGAGATGTAGGAACTTCTATAAATTGGGCCATATCAAAATCACAAAGGTAGAGTTCCTTAGGTCTTCCATTTTCCAGTTCTACCAGGCTGTTTCCCTGGTGGGAGTTAGCCACCCCTCTGAAAAGTCCGCTGAAATGAAGGTCCACCAGGAGGTCTGTTTGCTTCTCTATGTACCAGTCGGTATCTATGGTGAGTGTGTCTTGCTTGCCGTAAAATTTTTCCATAAAGGTAGAGTCCATCACAGATGTCCTAACAGGACTTCTCAGAGAGGCCAAAAATCTCTTTGCATAATGTGGATCTTCCTTTATTTTCCTCTTAATGTGCTTAATCTCTTTTAGCTCATCCTCCAGACCCAACTGTGTAAAAACATCTTCTCCAAAATCAGTGAGATAGAGAAGCACCGAGAGGATATCACTCCGGCGCAGTTCATCTACTCTCACGGTCTTCTTGACCCTTTCCACTAGGCAGTATCCTAGCCTCTTCGGCCCATCTTTATATAAATAGACATAAAGAGGAAAGAGGGCGTTTGGTTTATTTCTTAATATGAGAAAACCGGTAGCCAGAATCTCCCTTAGTACTTCTTCCAGTTCCATAACTCCCCAGGTGGAAGTGACAATCTCCGGCATCTCCTGTCCGAATTTATATGTCAGATTGTGATACCTTCTTTCTCCCCAGGTGGGATTACATCCTTTAAATTTTATGTCCTGCCAGTAAGCAAGCCGCCCCCTCTTATGCTCAGCTTTTAGCATAGGCTCCTTACCGAAATCTTTGCTTACGGTTAGAGGTACGGATTTTAGCTCTTTAATACACCTCCCATCCCTAAAAATACCCGCTTTAAGGATCTCTTCAGCTATTTTGTAATCCATAGGTAGCAGGCAATCCATGTTATATTTTAGAAAATCATGGATGGCATAGACCTCTCCATCACATCTGTAAAGAATGGCGCTCTTCGATTCCTGGATATTCCCTATCATTTCAA
>DTXE01000284.1 GCA_012962595.1 Syntrophaceae bacterium
GGTCTATCTTCATCCCTTGGCCCTCTAATGCCTGGGTAAATTTTCTTATCTTCCTAATATGTGTCATATTAGTCATATCCTTGTTTGATTTATCTGTCATTGGTTAATAGTTATTCGGTTGCGCAACCGTGTGACTCAACCACTAAAGGATTACTACCTAAATTTCTAATAAGGACTTGTAAACATACTGTCTTCCTCCACCTTCAGCTAAACTCATCCTTTCCCTTAAAACCAATCGGGCCTTATGTAGATTTAATAATTTGGTGCTGGCGGTATTGATCTCTACCTGGGTTAGGTCTGCCAATTCCCTGGCCGTGATAGATTTCCGCTCTAAAATCAGTTGTAAGGTGTCCATGAGGTAAGGATTTAACACCCCGAGATACTTAGGTTTTTTGGCTCCCTTTAATGATAAGGCCAGAAGCCTCTTGGTTTGGAGGGCGGCATGGATATTTTCCTCCTGATTCGGGGTAAGGCTAGTTAACAGGATATATTTATCACCATACTCCCGCTGAATCAGGCGGGCCATCATTTTAGCTATGACCTCCTCTGCACAGGAAAAATCGATAATACCCACATTAGAAAAATCCAGAACCACCACGGTCCCCTGGGGCTCACTCTGAATCCTACCTTCTAGGGCCTCTCTCATTACTTTACCAGTTTCTCTGGTAACTAGGTTCTTGGAACCATTGGTTAAAACACGGGCCATAAATTCTGCAACCTGATAAATCCTTTTGTTTTTCATAATATGCTCCAAACTTCAATTGAATGGGTTGAATAACAAACTTTGGCCCTACTGTCAAGAATAAAGTAGATTTGCCAATTTTAGAGAGACTTCTCGGGCAGAATCAGAGAAACTAAAGTCCCTGGAAAGAAGGTTAATGAAGACCTTTTATAAGGGGCAAATTCCCAAGTGGGAATGAGGCCCGTATAGGCGGTTCCCGAACGGATAACCATCTTTCCATTCCATTTTTGAACCCACTTCCTGACATTGGTCAGCCCCTGCCCTCTGCCTGGGTCATCATAGCGGGAGCATCCTTTGAATAAGGCCAGATGGATGGCAGTAAGGTCAGACCAATGGGAGGCGTAGCTGGCATATTTGGGAGAAAGGGACTCCTTTATCCCTATACCCAAGTCCATGACCGCAATCTTGACCACATTTTTCTTAAGCTTTTTCCCATAGAAATACTTCTGAATGCCCACAAATCCCATATCCTTGCTATGTTCTGGGATATTTTGGCATATCTCCGAAAGTGCTACTACAAAGGAGTCTATCTCCATGGGACCATAATGAAGATGGATGTTAAGTATATTTTCGGCCCTCTCTCTTACCTTTTCTACAATAATGTGAACATCGTCAGTATTTTCGATACTAGTTATCTCCAAAAGTACATCGGAGTGATGCCTTCTTAAATACTTCTCCTCTATGGTAAAATCCTGTGGTTCTAGGTAAAAGAGATTTTGGACATATTTGAAGAAATCCATCCTGTCTAGGTATCTTAAAACATCCAGGGAATTGGGAAGGAGTAAAAAGGGATTTCTTCCATTTAACCGGAGATATCGGCCAAACTGAATCAATCCCACCATCCCAAAGGGATCAATAAATTTGGTATCCCTAAGGTTGATTTTGACTATATCAGAGGGATAGCTTAATCTCTGGCCCCATTGGGAGAGGAGGTACTCAAAGGAACCTTCGTGCAAGGACAAAGGCGCCTTCATCAAAATAGTCATTGCCTACCCCATATTTCTTGCCTTGCCAGGTATCCCTCTCATCCATCCTTTTATGGATGAGATGAAGGGTTTCCCTTTTATGCAATGCCCAGGCAGGCGCCACCAACTCATTTAAATCTGGATCGGAGGTTAATCGTTGTATAACAAATTGAGGAGGGAGTATTTCTAAAAAATCACACACAAGGTTTGCATATTCATCCTGTTCCAGACACCGATATTCCCCCAGGTGGTACATTTCCTCCATCTTGGTTCCTTTAAGTACATAGAGGAAATGTATCTTGATCCCTTGAATATCCAGCATTGACAATGCCCTCGCCGTTTGGAGCATCTTTTTTTGATCCTCTCCGGGCAAACCTAGAATAATATGAACGCAGATATTAATACCCCGCCCTCTGGTCATCTCCACTGCATGCAAAAAATCCTCATAGGTATGACCCCTGTTAATCCTATTTAGGGTCTCATTATGAATAGATTGAAGGCCATATTCTATCCACACAACATAATCCCTGGTATAGTTTTCTAATAACCTTACTATATCTTTATCTACACAATCCGGCCTGGTCCCGATACACAGCCCCACAATGTCCTTTACATCCAAGGCCTCCTCATAAATACGCCTCAAGTGTTCTAGGGGTGCATAGGTATTAGAAAAGGACTGGAAATAGGCCAAAAACCTTTTGGCCTTGTAGCGCCTTTTAAGTATCTCTTTTCCTTGCATTAATTGCTCACGTATAGAGAGCCCTGTCTTGAATGCCCCGGTACCGGACCCCCTCTTGTTGCAATAAATGCATCCTCCTATGGACTTTGTCCCATCTCGATTGGGACAGGTAAGCCCCGCATCTAAGGATATTTTCTGAACACGGCAGCCAAAAATGCCTCGGAGATAACTATTAAAGTCATTATATCGTTTATGCATGATGTAAAAAGCTAAGGGTTAATTCTCGGTGATGCTCCCCTTTAGTTGGTTATTGGTTATTCGGTTGCGCTGCTCGTTTCGTCTGCCGTCACTCGGTTGCGTTACTCCTTGCGCTGGCTGAATTTGCTCCAAGCAAGCGATAAGTTATACAATTGGCGGCTAGCTTTATCATAGGTATCAATCAGTTCGTCACACATTAATATCAACATAGCGATGGTATTTGACTTCATCCATAACCGCTCTACGAATCCCGATACCAGTTGCGCAACCGTTTGACTCAACCAAAATCTTAGCTGGTTTTACCAACCACTAAGGGTCACTACCGATTTTTCAGAGCCCTCTCAATTCTTAGCTCTAAATTCTGCTTACAGGTTTTTTTATCACAGGTAATGGAGGAAGTCAATTTCCAGGACTGATCGGTACCATCTATTAATAGACCTTGACTCCCTAGTTGATGTATGGTATTTGAATGAATAGCCATTCATTATAAGCAAGGTATGAAGGCCTCAGATAAGAAAGAAAAGATTATCAGGGCAGCCACTAAGGTGTTTGCCCAAAAGGGTTTCTATAACTCTAAGGTCTCAGAGATTGCCAAAGAGGCTGGTGTAGCTGATGGTACCATCTATCTCTATTTCCGAAATAAGGATGATATATTGATTTCCCTGTTTGAGGACCAGATGAAGGGTATTATTACCAATATGAGGCATGAACTGGAGAGTGAGGCCGATCCCTTAAAGAGGCTGGAGCGCTTTGCCCTGACCCATCTCAACATAATAGACCAACAAAAAGAACTTGCGGAGGTGCTCCAGGTAGAAATCAGACAAAGCAGTAAATTTATGAAGGAATATAGCAATAGAAGGTTTGCCCAGTATGTAAACCTGATATCCTCTATCATCAAGGAAGGCCAGACTAAGGGATGCATAAGAAAGGATGTGATGCCAGGGATCTTAAAAAGGGCATTCTTTGGGGCCTTAGATGAGATGTCCAGATATTGGGTCTTGGCAAAGAGAAAGAAATATAGCACCGCCACGGCCGCCAAGCAGATAAGTGACTTCTTTGTAAAGGGTATAGCAGAAAAGGCATTATAATTTTTCAACTCCCTTCTCTACTCGAGAGGATATCAATCATTACCCCATGTTGATCAGAAAGCTTTGCCAAGAGCTCCCTTGAGGCCTTTGATTCACTTTCCATCAGCTCCCTTGTGGCCTTCAACTCTCTCTCAATCAACTCCCTTGTGGCCTTCAACTCTCTCTCAATTAACTCCCCTATATA
>DTXE01000285.1 GCA_012962595.1 Syntrophaceae bacterium
CAAGGACACCAGGATATATGCCCCCATGGATGGCATAATAATCCAAAGGTTAGTTTCTGTGGGAGAGTATGTGCAAGCCGGAAATATACTTTTTAAAATGGTTAGTATAAATCCTTTGAAGTTATTCTTCACCTTTCCAGAACGGTATAGTAGCTATCTCTCCGTGGGAAAAGAGGTTACGCTGGAGGTTAGAGCATATCCGGGAGAGGTATTTAAGGGCACTATATACTTCATAAATCCCCAGATAGAGCCTAAGACCAGGGCTGTGCAGATGAAGGCATATGTCAAAAATGATGAAATGAAGCTTAAACCAGGGTTTTTTGCCGATGTGGACATGGTAGTGGATGTAAATGAAAGGGCCATGGTATTACCTCAGGAGGCAGTACTTTATAAAGGTGATAGAACCATTGTTTATACCATAGAGGATGGGATAGCCCATGAAAGACAGGTGGAAATAGGGGCGCAATTCGATGGAAAGATTGAAATCCTATGGGGCATAAACCCGGATAGCATTATAGCTACCAAAGGAAACTATCTGCTTGAAGACGGGAGAAAGGTAGCAGTTATGGAAGAGGCCACAGGATGATTATTTGGGATACCTGCATAAGAAGACCAGTGGCTACTATTGTAATGATGTCTGCCATAGTGGTATTTGGAATTATAGGGTTTCAAAGATTGGGACTAGACCTATTTCCCAGAGTAGACTTACCTGTGGTAACTATTACCACATACTTACCCGGAGCTAGTCCTGAGACCATAGAATCCGATGTAACCGATCCTATAGAAGAACGGCTCAATGAAATAGAAGGGGTTAAACACATAACATCGGTAAGTGCCTTAGGGGTCTCTCAAATTGTGGTGGAGTTTGTGTTAGAAAAGGATATAGATATTGCGGCTGAGGATGTCCGGGCCAAGGTAAGTGTAGCCAGGCGAGAATTGCCTGAAGATGCAGAACCTCCCATTATAGATAAACTAGATATTGAAGCTATACCCATCATGTGGCTGGCGGTATCCGGTACCCGGTCTTATAAAGAGATAAGCCAGTATGCAGATAAGGTATTGAAAAGGTGCCTTGAAACAGTACCCGGGGTGGGCTATGTCCGTCTGGGCGGTTTCCGAGAAAAGGAGATCAAGATATGGCTTGATAGAGAGAAACTTAATGCCCACTCACTTACTGCTGCCGATGTGACCAATGCCCTTAAAAGAGAGCATATAGAGCTTCCAGCAGGGAGGTTAGAGACCGGTCCTAAGGAATTTCTGGTCAAAACCATGGGTGAATTTCAATCCCCATCTGATTTTAACGAGTTAATCATTGCCTTTAGGAATGGAATTCCCATCAGAATTAAGGATGTAGGATATGCCGAGGAGGGATTTGAGGACATAGAAGAAGAATATCGAACTCTGGCCCGTTTTAACGGAAAGTCTGCCACAGCATTAGGTATTTCCAAGCAAGCAGGTACCAATGCGGTTGCGGTAGCCGATGCGGTCAAAAAGCGACTGGCCGAACTTATACCCACCATGCCTTTGGGCATAAAGGTAGATATAGCTTACGATGCCTCTAAATTCATTAAGGCCTCTATTCGAGGGGTGCAAACTGATCTTTTGATAGGTGTTGTCCTGGTAGTTATAGTAATTGGATTTTTCTTAAGGAGTGTAGCCCCTACATTGGTTGCTGCTCTGGCTATTCCCACTTCCCTTATTGGTACTTTTGCATTCATGTATTTCTTCCATTTCACAGCGAACAATCTTACTATGATTGCCTTATCTATTGCGGTTGGCTTGGTGGTAGACGATGCCATTGTGGTGCTGGAAAATATATTTCGCCATATGGAGGAAGGAAAGACCAGGATTGAGGCAGCTAGCTTTGGAACTAAAGAGATTGCCTTCGCAGTAGTTGCAGCTACCTCCTCTATATGTGCGGTATTCATTCCCGTAGCCTTTATGGGAGGGATAATCGGTAGGTTCTTCTTTCAATTCGGCGTGACGGTTGCGGTTGCTGTTACCCTGTCACTCCTGGTTTCCCTGACCTTAACCCCTATGGCCTGCTCCAGGATTCTCAAAACAGGGGGCAAGAAAAATCCTGTGTATAAATGGATCGAGAGAGGGCTGGTTGGTGTAAACTCCATATACCGAAGGCTGTTGAAATGGGCATTGGGGCATCGATTTACCATCTTGGGTATAGCTATGGGCATCTTTCTCATAACCATCTTTCTGGGTAGCTTAATCAAGAAAGAGTTTATTCCCGCCCAGGATGAGAGCCACTTCCTTATCTATGCCAAGACCATGCAGGGGGCGAGCATGGAATATACTGATTATTATTTCAGGCGGTTTGAACACATCCTAAGCAGAATCCCCGAGGTCCGAACCTATTTCACTGCTATAGGAACAGGGGATATTACAGATGTAAATGAGGGATATATGTTCATCAACATGTTAGATAGGGATAAGCGAGAGAGGACGCAACCCACGGTTATGACTGAGCTAAGAGGTAAATTAGGAAAGATTCCTGGTGTTATCACAGCGGTGAGTTATGTCCCTCGGGTGCAAATGGGGGGCTTAAGAGAATCTGATGTGAACTATGTGATAAAAGGACCGGATCTTAAGAAGCTTGAACAATACTCTGAGGAGATAAAGAGGCAGCTTAGGGCTATACCGGGGATTGTGGATGTAGACTCGGATCTGGAGCTTTCACGGCCAGAAATCAGAATTTACGTGGATAGAGATAAGGCTGGGGATTTGGGGGTTAGTGTGGAGGCCATCTCCACCACGCTTCAGACACTGGTGGGCGGGGTGGATGTGGTTAAATATAAGAAAATGGGAGAGCGGTATGATGTGAATGTTAGGCTTATTAGGACCAAAAGAACGGCCCCTAAGGATATTCTTAATATTGCCGTTCCCACAAAAGAAGGGAGGCTGATTTCTTTAAGCAATGTTATTGACATAGTACAAACCTCTGGGCCAGCCAATATTCGCAGGCGTGACAGGCAAAGGGCTGTTCAAATCTATGCCAATGTGGAGCCGGGAATTAAAACTCAGGGAGAGGCCTTGGCGGATTTTGAGAGAATTGCAGCCAGTGTCCTTCCTAAAGGCCAGGGGTATAGTACTGCTGTTGCTGGGAGAACCGAAATCATGATGGAATCATTTGGTTATCTGTTCTTTGCTCTCTATTTGGCCATTATTATTATCTATATGGTTCTGGCTGCTCAATTTGAGAGTTTTATCCATCCCTTTACCGTTATGCTCTCCCTTCCCCTAAGCTTAATTGGAGCCTTTGGTGGTCTAGTTATTGCCAGGCAGACCTTAAATATCTTTAGCCTGATAGGATTTATCATGATGATGGGACTGGTAACCAAGAATGCCATACTTTTGGTGGATTATACTAATACCCTGAGATCAAGGGGTATGGAAAAGACAGAGGCCTTATTAACCGCAGGTCCTGTGAGACTTAGGCCTATTCTTATGACAGCCCTAACCACTATATTTGCAATGCTCCCCATAGCCTTAGGTTATAGCGAGGGTGGTGAAGCAAGGTCCCCCATGGGAGTGGCCGTGGTTGGTGGTATGACCACCTCCACCTTTCTTACCTTGGTGATTATTCCCGTAGTTTACTCTCTCCTTGATGACCTGGTGATAAAAATCAAAGATATGTTTGAGAAAAGGACTGTTAAATGAGAGAGTATAAATGGTATAGGAGAAATATTGATCACTAAATCCTTCAAGATATTTCCTATAGGAAGAATAAATAAGCAAAATGGGATTACCATCGAGATATATGAAAAATATATCGATGCACTTTTAGGGCTTGATCAGTTTTCTCACATAATTGTCCTCTATTGGCTTCATAAGAGTGATACTGAGGCGAAGAGAGATATTCTTCAGGTGCATCCAAGAGGTGATATAAGAAGGCCATTGAGAGGGGTTTTTGCAACCCGTTCACCAGTAAGACCAAATCCCATAGGTATGTCTGTGTGTAAGATTTTATCGGTAGAGAAAAATAGTATCAGAATCAATGCCATCGATGCCCAGGATGGTACCCCAGTTATGGACATAAAACCTTATATCCCCAGAAATAATTCAATCCCTAATGCCAGTTGTCCTGAGTGGCTGGAATGATCACTTCACAAACCGGTTAATCAATATATTGTGACTTATGCCAAAGTCCTTAATTTTTCTGGGATCAAACTTTCCTGAAAGATATGCCTTTTTAAATTTTGGTTTATCAAGTAGATAAAGGATAAAGCTCAGATGTCCCGAATAGCCGGTATCATCCAGATACTGCAACTCTCTTACCACTTCATTCGCTAGCTTGACTGCCTGGCGGTGGATGATTGGTGGACCACCATTGCATTTTTCAACGGAATAAAGCCGGCGGCAGCTGAAGGGGCGAATGTCGTAGATTAAACAGGTATTATCTTCTTTGAGGAATGCACACTTAGCGAATTTATTGTTTTCCTTCTCTGCCCTATTTTGAGCCAGTCTCTTTTGAATCTCTGCTTTCAATGGCTTGGCAAGTGTGTTTATCCGTTCATGTATAATGATCCCCTCCAGAGTTGTAATATCCACATTACCCACATTGATACAGCAATCAGCACACCCTATCTGGCAAACAGCGGCCTTTTTAAATTCAGAGACATCTCTTTCGAATCGATTATATATCTCCACTAACCTTCCTTTCTTATCTTTTATTGTCATGGGTAGCTAATACTATTATCACAATTGGTAAGAAATTTCCACTGGCAGATTTAGCTCAAAGATGAAAGGAAAATTGGAGACTGTGGTTGGCAATTACCTGAACTTCTGCTATATTGCCAAATTTATCTAAATTCTTAAAAGATATAGAAATGGTAGCAAATAAAAACTGGCATAATATGGACGTGACAGAGGTCATGGCCTCTTTGAAATCAAGTAGTCTGGGCTTGAGTCAAGAGGAAGCCAAACGCCGTCTGGTTGAGTTTGGCCCCAATGAGCTTATAGCAAAGAAAAGGGTGTCACCCTGGATTATTTTCCTGCGACAATTTCAGAACTTCTTCATTATCATTCTGCTAGTAGCTGTGGTTATTTCCGCCATTTTAGGTGAGATAGTAGATTCTATGGTAATTGCCGTTATTGTTCTATTCGCTTGCGGTCTTGGTTTTATTCAGGAATACAGGGCAGAACGCGCCATGGAGGCCTTGAAAAGAATGGCAGCTCCCATGGCCCCGGTTATAAGAGATGGTGAGGAGATAGAGATAGCTTCAAGGGATTTAGTTCCTGGTGATGTAATCTCACTTAGGACAGGGGATCGCATTCCAGCTGATGCCCGCCTTATTGAGGCAATAAACCTTAAGATCGATGAGGTTCCCTTAACGGGTGAGTCTATTCCAGTAAACAAGGTTACCAGACATATCACGGAAGAGGTAGTGGTTGGTGACAGAAACAATATGGTTTATATGGGTACGGCAGCGGTTTATGGTAGAGGAAAGGCTATAGTAACCGCTACTGGTATGGCTACTGAGTTTGGCAAGATTGCGGGTATGCTCCAAGATGTGGAGGAAAGACCAACTCCTCTTCAGGAAAGCCTCGATCATTTGGGAAAGTGGATTGCCATAGGTGCAATTACCCTATGTGCATTACTAGCTATTTTGGGAATTATGAGGGGGCATAAGATCCTGGAGATGTTTATTTGGGGAGTGAGCTTGGCCATAGCAGCAGTACCTGAGGCCCTCCCAGCAGTAGTCACCATGGGGCTTGCTATAGGGGTGCAAAGAATGGTAAGGCGCCATGCACTTATTAAGAAGCTACCTGCTGTGGAAGCCTTGGGTTGCACTACAGTTATTTGTTCCGATAAAACCGGCACTTTGACACAAGATCAAATGACGGTGAGCAAGTTATATGCTAATGGGAGGATTTTTGATGTCACGGGAGTAGGTTATGAGCCAAGTGGACAATTTTACTCGGATGGTAAGGCCATACATCCTAGTGATGATCCTCATCTGAAAAGGCTCTTGCACATATGTTGTCTATGTAATGATGCTGGCCTAAAATCAGTTAACGGGGTTTGGGAGATAAAGGGAGACCCTACAGAAGGTGCATTATTGGTGGTGGCTGCTAAGGCAGGAATATGGCAGGATGAAATCTCTTGTCAATTTCCACGTGTCCGCGAAGTACCCTTCTCTTCAGAAAGAAAGAGAATGACTACTATCCATAAGGTTAGCCGAGGCAGATTTGCCTATTCTAAAGGGGCATGTGAAGTAATCCTTAATTCATGCACTCATATTTATAGAGATGGGAGAGAAAGGAGATTAGATAGCAGAGATATAGAGGTTATTCTTAATATCTTCCAAAATATGGCCAACAATGCCCTTCGAGTGTTAGCTGTGGCCTATAGACACCTTCCCACTGACATAGAGTTACCAGAAACTGCTGAACAAGAGATGGTTTTTGTAGGCTTGGTAGGGATGATGGATCCCCCACGGGAGGAGGTAAAGGAGGGGATAAGACTGTGCCAGCGTGCAGGCATAAGATCTATAATGATAACTGGAGACCATAAGCTTACCGCCATGGCTATTGCTAAGAAGATAGGTCTCCTAAAAAGGGGTATTGCTTTAAGTGGATCCGAACTCGACAAGCTGGGTGATGATGAACTGGATGAGATGGTGGAAAATATAGATGTTTATGCCAGGGTTTCCCCAGCTCACAAACTCAGGATAGTGAATGCCTTGACTAAAGATGGACATGTGGTAGCCATGACAGGAGATGGGATAAATGATGCCCCGGCCTTGAAGAAGGCAGACATCGGGATTGCCATGGGCGTAACAGGAACAGATGTAACCAAGGAGGCTGCCGATATGGTGCTTACCGATGACAACTTTACCTCCATTGTAGCTGCTGTGGAGGAGGGAAGAGGTATTTTTGTCAATATTAAAAAATATCTTGTGTATTTGCTTTCCTGTAATCTGGGTGAGATACTTTTGATGGCCGCTGCCATCCTAGTTGGTCCTCTCATGCAACTGCCGGCTGGTATTTTGCCCCTTGTAGCCGTTCAGATTCTATATGTAAATCTGGCCCCAGATGGCCTGCCGGCCATTGCATTATCTGTGGAGCCACCAGATATCGATATTATGGATCGTCCGCCTCGACCCCGTCAAAATGGCATTTTTACTCCATCTGTACTGAAATTTCTTTTTGGGCTGGTATATGGACGGCCTTAGTAGCCTTTGGAGTTTTCGTTTGGGCTATTAACTCGGGCCGAAGCATCATTGAATCACAGTGCTTATGCTTTGTTACCTTGGTACTTGTGGAATTCTTTAATGCCCTCAACTGTCGGTCTGACAGGTACTCTCTATTCAAATTGGGCCTTTTTACCAATAAATGGCTATTATTGGCAATAGCCTGGGAGTGTGTGGTGATAAGCTTGGTAGTCTATCTTCCATTTCTACAACATCCATTTCATACCTATGCCCTGAGTGCCATCGATTGGGTGGTAGCCATCCTCTGTGCTTCGACTATCTTTGTTGTAGTAGAGATATCCAAGTTTTTAGACTGGATTGGAGATCATTGATATATAGGCTGCTCCGATAAGGTTTTAAAATTGCTACTGAATAGGGGAATACAATGGCTCTTCAGAAAGGGGTCTTTTCTTACGAATCTGAGAAATTAAAGCCAAGCTTAGCCATCCCACTAGAATTCCAGCTACTGCATCAGAAACATAGTGATACCGTCCATAGATTGTAGAGAGGATCATGAAAATAACCAGAGGAAACATAGGGTAATAAATCCTTTTTTCATATCTTCGCATCATTACTAGTGAAACTACTGTTGCAGCTATATGTGAACTGGGCATAGCACCCCCTCTGTAGGCGCCCATATCCATGAAATACGCATGGATTTGTGAAAAGGCATATCCCTTGAGAGGGGTTGTATAAAGAGGGGCTAAGGCAAATCGTGGCCCTTCTACAGGAAAAAGTACGAAAATGATAAAAGAGATATAGTAGGCAAGCATAACATTTATAGAAAATTCATGAAATTCCTGCTTTCTTCCAGGAATATAGAGGGCCAATGCAGGTATGATAATCATAAAATAATAGGAGAAATAAGAGTATACAAAAAACTCAGTCAACCAAGGCCTAGCGATATTTTGAAGCCAGACTGTGGGATAAACTCCAAATATGGCCAACTCCAATCCATTAACCAGATGATCAAAGGATTTTGTGAAGATGATGTGTATCAATCCCTCTAGCTCTTCATAGAAGAAGAATAAGGAAATTAGCGCATAGGTATCCCGAAAGAAGTGGATAGCCTTATTTTTCGATTTAGCAGCCCAAGAGATGAGGATGATAACAACTACTACATAAAGGGCATGTGCCAAAAGGTAGATACCCCAGTGCTTCAATCCCTCATGAAAAATGGCTATGAGGATGCTTAGTATTCCTACATAGGCCAAGGTAAGGAAATCAATGGTTCTCAGTAACTTTATGTTTAAGCCTTTCAATTTTCCATGCCTAGATTTTGAGAAATAATATTAGCTCATATTGCCTTTTCAAAAATCCGGTACTTCTTATAAAGTTGGGCATTTAGCCTTTTTCTCAAGACATTATGGACCGCTGTATTATCTTCCAATATCCAAGAGATTTCCCATTTGAGATATCCGTTTTTTTTAGCTGCTTCTGCCAGCTTTACATACAGCAGCAGATCTAAACCTAGGTGTCTATATTTTTCAATAATTCCCAGGATTAATGCCCGAAAGACATCTATTTTTTTGTAGTAATAAAACCACTTGAAAATCCCCCAGGGAAAGAGCCTTCCATTAAGCCTTTTTAAAACCTGATTAATATCAGGCACCGTTAAAGTAAAACCAACTGCCTTACCATCTAACTCCGCAATGAGGGCTAGGTCAGGGATAACTATCTTTTTTAGCTCCTTGCCCATATACCAGAACTCCTCATCGGTCATAGGAACAAATCCCCAATTATTACCCCAGGCAGAATTATATATTTCTCTCACCGTTTGGGCTTCATTTTCAAAGTTTTTTAAATTTACAGGCCTCACCCTAAGGTTTCTTCGAGATAAAACCCTCTCAATCTTCTCTTCCAATTTACCTTTCTCATAGCGGCTGAAATCTATAAAGTAGGCATAAAGATCCTTTACTTTTTGAAAACCATAGTTTTCCAGATAATTTCTGTAATATGAGGGGTTATAAGGTGTCATAAATACCGGGGGAGAATCAAAGCCCTCTATAAGCAACCCACACTCATGATTGGTAGAAAGATTCATGGGGCCTTGGATTGTCTCCATCCCCATTTCCTTGAGCCACTTTTCAACACTTTGAAGGAGGGTATAGGCTACAGAGTAATCCGGGAGACATTCAAAAAGTCCGAAAAATCCCACCTTTTGGTGGTAATAATTGATATACTGGTCATCAACCACGGCTGCAATCCGGCCCAGTATCTCCTTATCCTTATGAGCTAGAAACAACTTCACCTGGGCGTGATGGAAAAATGGATTTATCTTGGGATTGAGGAACCTTTTACGCTCCGAGATAAGGGGGGGTACCCAGTAAGGATCTCCCCGATATACCTTCCATGGGAACTTGATAAATAAACTTTCCTGTTTTCTGGTACTTACTGGAACAACCTGGATTTCGCCGGTAGCCATTAAACCATTCTCGCTACAGTTATCTCAGATGATTCCAGCAGCCTTTCCCGCCTTTTCAAAAACAGTAAGTGCCTTTTCTAGATGCTCTGGTTTATGGGTAGCCACCAAACTTACGCGGAGGAGGGATTGTTCTGGTGGGACGGCAGGGGCGATCATGGGGTTAACGTATACACCTCCTTCAAAGAGTATATTCCAAATAAAGAAGGTCTTTTCTAAGTCACCTATGGTAACGGGGATAATGGGAGTTAGTCCATCTGCCACGACAAATCCAAGGTTCTTGAGCTCATTTCTCATTATCTTGGCGTTATGCAAAAGATTTTCTCTTCTCTCCGGTTCATTCTCTATAACATCTAGGGCTGCAAGTACAGCTGCTACCGAGGCAGGAGGCATGCTGGCACTGAAGATCAAAGATCTTCCATGATGTTTTATGAAATCCAGCACCCTCTCTTCACCGGCTATCATCCCTCCAATGGAGGCAAGGGATTTGCTAAAAGTTATCATAACCAGATCCACCTCGTTATTTAGACCAAAATGCTCAAGGGTTCCCCTCCCATTTTTTCCCAGTATCCCTATACCGTGGGCATCATCCACCATTATTCTAGCCCCATATCTTTGACATGTTTTCGTCATATCAGGCAACTCAGCTATATCGCCTCCCACACTGTACACCCCTTCCACTATCACCAGTTTTCCCTGATTATCGGGAGAGGACTCAAGAAGCCTAGCTAAATCTTCCACATCATTGTGTTTAAACTTTATTACCTTGCCATAGGATAGACGACACCCATCCACAATACTGGCATGGTCATCTCTATCGATAAACACCATGTCACGTCTTCCCACAAGACTAGAAATAGTTCCCAGATTTGTCTGATATCCTGTAGTGAAAACTAGAGCGGCTTCCTTATTTAGAAATTTTGCAAGTTTCTCTTCCAATTCTAGGTGAATATCGAGGGTGCCATTAAGAAATCTTGAACCTGTACACCCCGATCCATATTTTTGAATGGCTTTTTGGGCAGCTTCCTTAAGCTTAGGATGGCTAGTCAGACCCAGATAATTGTTGGACCCCAACATAATTAGCTTCTTTCCATCAATTGTTACCTCTGCATCTTGTTCAGACTCCACTGCCTTAAAATAGGGATAGTATCCAGATTCTCTAGCTACTTTGGCCCGAATATAATTATAACACCTTGCGAACAGGTCCATAATTTTTCCCCTTGACCAAAAAAGATACCCAGTATTAATCTTGTCTTAATAGAACCAGCGTGGAAATTTTTTGATATATAATGTATAAAACCAATTTTTGCAACAATTTATTCACTAAAACTTTGCCAAGGCCCTTTGGACTATTTTCC
>DTXE01000286.1 GCA_012962595.1 Syntrophaceae bacterium
CATTGAAAAGTAGACAAGTTTTATGACATAGCTAGGGGGAAGATAAAGTATGAGGTGTAACATGTCTTCCCCAGAGAGAAAGTGGACATTAGATCGGAAGATGCAAGGGAAAATAGGGACAGCAACCATTTTTAGCTGGGCCTGAAAATAAAACTTGACATTTTCGAGAAAATGTCTTACATTGTAACACATGAAAACGGCTATACTAACAATTCGATTAGACAAAAATCTTGATGACTTGCTGACTAAGGCCAGCAAACGATCTGGGAGAAATAGAAGTGAAATTGCTCGAGAGGCCTTGCGGCGACAACTCCGACTCCACCAGTTCGAGGAGTTGAGAAAGAGAATCATGCCATTTGCTGAGGCTCGTGGGCTTTTGACTGATGAAGACGTTTTCTCCCAGATATCATGAAGGTCTTTCTGGACACAAATGTTCTTGTGAGCGCGGTGGCCACAAGGGGGCTTTGCGCAGATGTGTTAAGAGAAGTTCTTGTATCACACCAGTTAGTCATTTCTGCTCCTCTGATTGAAGAGTTGAAAGGTGTCCTTGGCGAAAAGCTAGACCTCCCCTATGACCTAATTTCTGAATTCGTCGAAATACTAAAACAAAACGCCACCTTATCGACTCCAACTGCCTTGCCCAGTATTGATATACAAGATAAGGATGATTTGACTATCCTGTCATCTGCATCGAGCGGCGAGGCTGACCTTTTCATCACTGGAGACAAAGAACTGCTAGAATTGAAAAATCCAGGTGGCATGGAAATTGTCTCTCCCAGGGCCTTCTGGGAGATTCTGAAGGCCCAACCACCCCATGAACCCTGACTGGAATTTCGCTGCGCTTAATTCCAGCAGGTTATCCAGATCGGGGATTCGGTGATTGGCTCTAGGGACAAAATACTTTAAACCTCTATATTCCACCTCTCAAGGAGAGTGGCTTCTACCCGACGGAGTTCCACCAAGGATTTTAAATAATCAATCAGGGCCTTATTTTGGTTGAGTTCTGTATTGGCTAAATCCTCTTGATATTCCAGCACCTCATGGATGGTAGACTTTCCCACTTTAAACTTTTCTTCTTCCCTTTTTAATTTCTCTTCGGCCAGTCTTCTGGCTAATTTGGTAGCCTGAATCCGCTCTCTGTTTGCTTCTAACTGAATAATGGCAGAACGCACCTCTACCTGTGTCAGTTGTTCTATATCTTCAAATGATATTTCACTCCCTTTTTTGGTCAATTTGGCCTTCCTAAATGCAGCCCTAGCCTTTCTATTTTTTAGGGGAAAGGAAAAGGTAAGTCCCACGTACCAGTCATAATAACCTCCGCCAAATGTATAACCAAAGGCATCACTATGGTCATCATCTCTTCCTCTCAAGGATATTCTGCTTACCAGATCCAATTGGGGAAAGAGCTGGTTTTTGGCTTCCCTCACGGATAATTGGTCATTCTGGATACCCAGCTTGGCCATTATTATATCAGGACGGTTTTCAAAGGCTAATCTCAAAGATTCCTCTATGTTTGGCTCATAAGGTGTAAATTCCGGCTTGGTCAAAGGTTGAGGAACGGATTTCCACATATCAGGAGAATTTGAGGGATTGACAATTTGTATAAGCTTCAACTGGTTTAAACGTACATCCCTTTGGGCCAGGATGACATCCTCTTTTCGTTTGGCCACCTCGGCCTCAGCCTGAATAAGGTCTATATAAGGTAGCCTTCCTACCTCTACTAGAGCCTTATTAAGCTCCAAAAATTCCTCTGCTCGCTTCAATGACACCTTCTTTACACGAAGTGCCTCAAGCGCTGAACACAGATCCCAGTAGGTATTTTCTACCAAAGCCAATACCTCCATTATTGCTTCCCTCAGTTGATGCCGAGAGATTTGGTATTGGTTCTCGGCAATGGTAATTCTGGTACGGTTGACATCATACCCCCATCCCCTCAAAAGATTCTGAGTAATATCTAGCTCTATACTATCAAGGTAGTCCTTAAGGGTAAAGTTTGAGTCGCTTCGGTTGGTGACCCAGGTTAAATCTACATTGGTTCCAGTTAAAAGACGTTTACTTAAAGAAGCTTCCCAGTTTCGCTGATCATATTCACGTATAGGAAACAAGGTAGCCTCTTCTCTCTCCACGGCGAACTGGCGGGCGGTAGTCTGAAGTCTTGATCCGCCTCGATTAATGTCTAAAGCAAGCTCGGTATCAAATTCACCCTTATTAAGCTCCACATTGGCTTCTGCCTTAAGAGGGCCCAAACGTTCCACATGCAATTGTTTGTTATTTTTAAAGGCCAGGTAAATGCAGTCATCCAAGGTGAGCGGGAGAATATTTTCTTGGGCCAATCCCTTCGCAGGAATAACAAAGACCAAAAATACCCAGAGAAAAAGAGTTTTTCCTATCCACCCCATAGAAGACCCTCCTTAAAGAAATGTGAAACCCCCATGGCCCTTCGGGCAATAAAGAAATATGAAAATAAATATTGGCTAA
>DTXE01000287.1 GCA_012962595.1 Syntrophaceae bacterium
ATAGATTTTGCCATTTTTTGAGACTCATCGACCCAGATGTTTTCCCTGAGCCACATAAGTTTCAAAGCGAGACGAAAGAAATCAAAGGCTTGATTTTTCCTGATAACAATAACCCTTGGATTTTAAGAAGACTTAAGGAAGATTTATGTGACCTAAATGGCGGGCCGCTATTTACAAAAAGACACACAAAAACCATCCCCTTCAAATTGAGTGTGGATGAATATGAACTTTATGAGGAGGTAACAAATTATCTGAACAGGTTTTTAGCAATACAGGGGACAGGGCGAATCAGACAGAACATTGCGTTAACAAGAACAGTGTTTCAAAGACGCTTGGCAAGTTCTACTTACGCTATTTATGAGAGTCTTAAAAGGAGATTACAAAAACAAAGGGATTTTTTAGATGAACTTGAAAGTCTATCACCGAAAGAGAGAGTCAAGTTATTAGAAAGGCGTAGGGGTGTAGCAATAGATGAAGAGATGGATGAGGGCGATATGGATGAGCAGGATAGGGATAGACTCATCAATGAATTTTCTGGAGCTCGTGAGATTAATGAGATAAAAGAAGAAATAGCGTTCTTAAAAGATCTTGTTGAAAAAGCAAGGATTGTTTACGAACGGACGCCAGATACTAAGTTAAATGCCCTCAAAGAATGTCTGCAAGAAGCGGAATTTGCAGAACTCAAAGATGGCAGAGGAAAACTTCTAATTTTTACAGAACACAGAGATACCCTCTCCTATATAAAAAAACAGATTGAAATTTGGGGATTCTCTACGTGTGAGATTCATGGCCTTATGGATGTGTATCAAAGGAAAAAGGCTCAGGAAGATTTCAGAACCTCTTCACAGATTTGTGTCGCCACCGAGGCCGCTGGTGAAGGGATAAACTTGCAGTTTTGTCATCTCATACCCATATTTGACAGTCTCTAGGCACATTTCTTGTTTTTCAAAGTAGCTACATTCAATAAAATCAATAGGTTACATTTTTGGATCATAGTGTCAGGATG
>DTXE01000288.1 GCA_012962595.1 Syntrophaceae bacterium
AAGATCCGTTCTCTTATGGAAGGATTTATATAGTCTGGTATAAAGTTTTCCTATCATAAATAAGGCATCATCAGCTCTAGAACTGTTGACATTATTCCTGTAAACGGATTCAAAGAGCTTGATACAATTTATCCACCTCCATCTGGCTTTACACCCGGAATTCTCCAGAGATTTATAGGACTTATAGGCATTCAAATAGAGATTTTCAGATGTTTCGGCACCCAAATGATGTGCCGAGGAGGTCAACAATACAAAGGATATGAAAACTATAAGGAGTGTGCGATGCAAGTGCATTCCTGGATTCTTACATAAATTCCAAATCTCAAGCATCAGATACCAAACATTGTTTGGAATTTGGGATTTGGTATTTTGAATTTTAATCTCTGCCTATATTCCATTTTCATATTTCTTTGTGGCCCGAAGGGCCATGATCTTTTCACTTGCTATTTACATAGGAACCGATATAAAAGATTAATTAGTATCCTTTAAGGCAGGTCGAGTTGGGTGCAGTCTTAGGTATAGATGAGGCAGGGAGAGGATGTGTAATTGGCCCTATGGTAATTTGTGGCGTATTAGCTGATGAAGAGGCTGATAAGTTACTTGCCCAACTTGGGATTAAAGATTCTAAGCAGTTAAGCCCTATCAGAAGAGATGCCTTAAGACCACATATTCTCTCCATTATCAGGAACCATAAACTGGTTGAGGTTGAGCCTTTTGAAATTGACCAATCAGTTGAAACTTCTGGATTAAATGTCCTGGAGGCCCATAAAATGGCGGCAATGATTGCACACTTTCAACCATCTAAAGCTATAGTTGATGCCCCTGGTCGAGGAGAGAGCTATGGAAAGCTATTGAGTCATCTTTTGCCTGGCCATATAGAGATAGTATCCCAGAATCATGCAGATAAGACATATCCAGTTGTGAGTGCCGCTTCAATTCTGGCAAAACTTAGACGGGACGAGCTGATAGGACATCTCCATCAAGAGTATGGGGATTTCGGCTCTGGTTATTCTTTCGACAAAAAGACCATAGCCTTTTTAAAGGTATGGTGTGAGAGACACCATGCTCTACCCAAGTGTGTTCGGACTAGCTGGAAAACCGTAAAACGCTTGGCTAATATGACTCGGCATCCTATGTTTAAAGAGTAGAGGGAATTTATCAATGAAAGAGAGAAATTTGAGGTATAACCACCTGATTGCCGAATGTCTGGTTATTGCCTTAGTGGCGACTTTGTTGGTTTCACTCACTCCCTGGTGCAAGCGGATTCCCATCTTCTCTGAGCCTGCATTTGCTCAGGGGAAACTGGAGATATTCTGGGATAGAAGAGCAAGGTTTAGTATTTCATATCCCTCCTCTTGGCACATAATTACAGGTGAAGAAACCCAATCCCTGGTAAAAAAATCTGTGGATGAATACGACCTCTTTGAATCCTTGAAGGAGGAAATAAGGCAAAGTCCTGGTCCTCGGGTTTATATCTTTAAGGAACCAATGGGGGCAGGGGTTGAATTCAACCCAAATATAAATGTACTAGTTCAAGAAGTTCCTGCCAATATAGTTGTTCCCACGGGCCAAGTGCTGATTGACCATCTGAAGAATTCTTTGGAGATGTACTTAAAGGGTTTTAATCTTATTTCAGCAAAGGAAATCACCTTACATTCTTTACCGGCTGTGGTCTTAGACTACACTTACAAAATGCCTATAGGCGATAAGGAACAATCACTACGAAGTTTACAATACAACATCATTGTAAAGAATAGGTTTATGTATACCCTCAGTGCCACTGATATGGTGAGTAATTTCAGAAAGAACAAGGCAGAATTTGAGTCCATTTTGAATAGCTTCCAGTTTAAATAAGCCCTCTCATTCTCTTTTTCCATATCTTCCAAATCGTCCAAAAGTGCTGAATCAGGGACAATCCCCCTAAGCCATCTGGAGTTTCCTTAAAAATTGTCTTTATAATCACTAACTAATTGAAGTTTCATCTCAACATATATGGGCAGGAGACTCCTGTCCTGAGCCGGTTATTGACAGATAACCTGAAAGGTGCTAAAAATACGCTAAAAGAGGCTAACTGCTAGAAATTATTG
>DTXE01000289.1 GCA_012962595.1 Syntrophaceae bacterium
CCCAAATCTCAAACAATACCAAATATCAAAATCCAAATGACCAAAACATACCTGAAATTATTGGATTTTGGATATTTAAGTTTTGAATTTGTTTGGTATTTGATGCTTGGGATTTGGAATTTAAATAAAGGAGCTATTTTCACATGAAAAAAGGAGGTTCGGTGGCCAGAATTGGGGAAGTTGATAGGAAGACAAAAGAAACCAAGATTTCCCTAAAATTAAACATAGATGGAAGAGGTAAGTCTGATATTTCTACCAGTATTCCCTTTCTAGACCATATGCTCGAATTGATGTGTGCCCATGGCTTTTTTGATATTACACTGAAAGCTACAGGGGATATAAAGGTTGATTATCACCATACAATGGAGGACATCGGGATATGTCTGGGCGAGGGTGTAAAAAAGGCATTGGGAGACAAAGGTAAGATCAAACGTTATGGGCAGGCCCTACTTCCTATGGATGAGACCCTGGCCTGCGTGGTCTTAGATATCTCAAACCGCCCTCATTTGGTATATAATGTCAATGTGGAAGCCCGTAAGATAGGCGATTTGGATACGGAATTAATGAAGGAGTTCTTCCAAGGTTTTGCCATACATAGTGGGACAACCCTCCATATAAATATCCTGTATGGTCAGAACACGCATCATATCTTTGAAAGTATTTTCAAGGCATTTGGAAAGGCCTTAGATGAAGCTACATCAATGGATAAACGTATTGAAGGGCCTCTTTCTACAAAGGGTATCCTGTAAGGTGGAATAGATAAATGGTATCTCGTGGGATACTAACTTTATCTCTTGTTTTGGTGTTGATGGGGTGTGCAGGGCCAAGCGAGAGGGCAGTCCCTATTGAGACAGAAGACATTCATATTAAAAAGATCGCCATAATGCCTTTTGAGGCTTACATGGGATTGAATCGCTACCAGGAGAGTATCCAGTGTCCTTTGTGTGGAACGGTATTCAGAAAGGGCCGGATTGAAAGGGATGCAGAGGAAAGACTTACTACCTTGGTTTTTGATTACCTCCGGGTTAATACCCAATATAAATTGATACCACCCACTCATGTTCGGGGGGCTATGTCTCAGATATTCTCCAGAAGATTTGATAGTAACAGTATCCCTTTTATGGTAGACATTGGTAAAGCAGTTGGTGCCGACGCCGTTTTGGTTAGCTATGTCTATCGATATAAAGAAAGAGTGGGTACATCTTATTCCGCCAAAAGTCCTGCATCTGTGGCCTTTGACCTCCACTTGGTCAGTGTGAAGAAGGGCACAATTCTCTGGAAAGGGGGTTTTGATGGAACCCAGAAGTCCTTGAGCGAAAATATTTTTCAAATCCGGCGCTTTTTTAAAAGGGGGGCTAAATGGTTAACAGTTGATGAATGGGCATCGCAGGGCTTGGAACAGGCTATGAAAACTTTTCCAAAGTACTATTAAGAAAATGATTATTATTCCTGCTATAGACATAAGGGAGGGTAAATGTGTTCGTCTTGTGAGGGGAGTTAGGGGGTCAGAGACTATATATTCACATAACCCAGCAGAAGTAGCTAGAAGATGGGAATCAAAAGGGGCTGAGCTTCTTCATGTAGTAGATATTGACGGGGCCTTTGACGGACGGCCTCAAAATATGGAGATAGTTGGAGAGATTTTGAACTCTGTAAGTATTCCTATCCAGGTAGGCGGGGGTATCCGGGATATGGAATCTATAAGAACTTACGTAAGTATGGGAGTTAACAGAATTATCTTGGGAACCGCAGCTCTGGAAAATTCTGGATTGATTAAACAAGCGGTAAGTGTGTTTCCAGGCAAGATCCTGGTAGCCATTGATGCCAAGGATGATAAGGTTACTATTGAAGGTTGGACAGAAGTAGCAACAATTAGTCCCGTTCAATTTGTAAGTAGACTGGAAAAATCAGGCGTTGTGGCTGTGATTTATACCGATACTTATAGGGATGGAACAGAGGCGGGTTTAAATCTAGAGGGGATAAGGCGATTAGCAGACTCTACATCCATTCCTGTTATTGCATCGGGAGGGGTGTCTAGTATAAGGGATATAAAGGAACTACTGAAATTGGAACCATGTGGTGTAGTTGGTGTTATTACTGGAAAAGCGGTTTATAATGGTTCTCTAGACCTAGAAGAGGCTATAAGAACAGCTAGAGGTGGAAATAAATATTGACTTTTTTGATAAATTTTATTATAATAAAAAATTTAGGCTCCCACGAAGGGAGGGTTGTGCATGCCGTGTGTTAGGGTCAAAGAAGATGAGCCCTTTGAAATTGCCCTTAAAAGATTCAAGAAACAGTGTGAAAAGGCCGGAATACTTTCTGAAATAAGAAAGCGCGAGCATTACGAAAAGCCCAGCGTAAAAAGGAAGAGAAAGGCCCTTGCAGCAAGAAAAAGAGCCCTAAAGCGCATGAGAAGATTACTTGAGCGGTAAGGTTAAGATTAACACACTTCTTCTTTTGGAGGAAGAAAAATACAATTATTATATATCCTTAGAATCTTCCCAGTAGGTTTTCCTCACTTGTTTTCACCATTTTTTGGAATTCTTGAGACCATCGATTGTCATAGTGGTGTGAAATTGGATATGTAGAGAGAATATGGTGGTTTCTGATCCCGTTTTTCAAAAAAAGATCGACGAAATCAGGAATTTGGCTGATATCGTACAGGTGATATCCGAGCATCTGAATTTAAAGAAGGTGGGTAGAAATTACATAGGCTTATGCCCGTTTCATTCAGAAAGTAAGCCATCTTTTATAGTTAGCGCCGAAAAACAAATCTATCACTGTTTCGGATGTGGTGCAGGGGGAAATGTATTTAATTTCCTGATGGCATATCACAACTTGTCGTTTTTCGAGGCCCTGAAAGAGCTGGCCAGGAAGTATGGTGTCATTCTTTCCCATGGGAGGAGATCGTCTTATGAACGCCAGCAGGATGAGATTAGAAGTAAGCTGTTAGACATAAATCGATTGGCAGCGGCATATTATCATGAGAATCTACTAAAAGATCCAGAGGGCAAAAAGGCCCTATCCTATTTAAGCCACAGGGGTATAACACATGATGTAATTTTACAACACAAGTTAGGATACGCCAAGCAGAGCTGGAATGACCTAAGAAATTTTCTGGAAAGAAAGAACACCCCATTGGATCTGGCAGAGAAGGCTGGTTTACTTGTGGTTAAAAAGGGTGGGGACTACTATGACAGATTTAGAGATAGGATAATCTTTCCCATAATGGAGGTTCGCCATGAAGTTGTAGGTTTTGGCGGACGGGTACTTGATGAGTCTCTGCCAAAATATATAAATTCTCCAGAAACCCCAGTATACCACAAAAGCCGTTGTTTATATGGATTAAATGTTGCAAAGGATTTTATAAGAAAAGAAGGATACCTTCTAATCGTTGAAGGATACCTTGATCTACTGGCTCTCCATACTCATGGTATAAAAAATGTGGTTTCCACGCTGGGGACTGCATTGACTAAGGATCATATCAGGCGGCTTAAGGGATATGGGGATCAAGCAGTAGTTATCTTCGATTCGGACCAGGCTGGCCTAAACGCCGCCACAAGGAGTCTCAGCCTCTTTTTGGAAGAAGGTCTTATGGCTAAGATTCTAATGTTACCCCAGGGCTTTGACCCAGATAGCTATATTTTCCAATTCGGAAAGGAGGCATTTGAAAAGGCGCTCAAAAATGTCTCTTCCCTATTCGAATTTTTTGTGGATAGGGTTTTAAAGGATTTTGGTACTTCTACAGAAGGAAAGATAAGGGCATTAAAAGAATTGGTGCCTGTCTTAGCTAGTGTTAAGAATTCCATGGATCAATCTGTTTATATAAAAAAGGTGGCTGAGGCCCTTAAGGTTGATGAAGGGGTCATTTATAAGGCAGTAAAGGAATCGCAGAGAGGTAGAGTGCCGGAGCTAAAAATGGAAAGGACTGGCATCTCCAGTCCTGACCAGAAAATTATCCAATTTCTCATTAACCATCCTCGATATTTTCCTGTGTTTCTAGAAGCGGGTGTCATCGATGATGTGGATGACAAAAATCCTCTATTGATTTGCACACTTATGAAAGAACTATTCCATAAATTTGGGCATGTTGATGTAGGTCTGTTAGTCCAGAAACTTGAGGATTCAAGCTTACGGAGTATGGTAACGGAATGGGCTTTAAAAAGTGCTGAGGACGACGAAGAGGATTTAGATCAGGTTGTTAAGGATATGGTTTCCTCTATAAAAAATAGGCGTATAAGGAAAGAGGCTAAAAATATTTTATCCCAGATTAAGGAGAATGAGGATAATACCCATTTATTGAGTGAACTCCTGGCAAAAAAAAGGGAATTAACCACAATTAAGAGGTGAATTTTATGGCAAGAGGGAGAAAGGCTACCAAGGCAAAAAGGTCAACCTCAAAGGAGAAATATTTACCACCTCAGGAACCGAATGATACATCGCCTGTAAATACTATTTCTACTGACCAAATCGATGACATGATGATGTTGTTTGATGAGATGGATATAGAGATAGCAGGTGGTCAAAAGGCTATAAAGGTTATAGAGCAAGAAACAGCGGTGGACCATGGAATATTGGAAGAGGAAGAAGAGGGGATTCCATTTGATTATGAGGTTACCAGGAGGATTTCCGACCCAGTAAAGATGTATCTTAAAGACATGGGAGGCGTCTCTTTGCTCACCAGGGAAGAGGAGGTGGAGATTGCAAAGAGGATTGAAGATGGAGAGCAGGAAGTCATTGATGCCTTATTGGATTCTTCTATTGGGATAAAAGAGATAGTGGCTCTAGGTGAAAAATTAAAGAAGGGACAAATCAGGGTAAAGGAAATAATTAAGGACATGGATGAGGAAGAAGCTGATTTTGAAGAAAAGATACAACAGGAAAAGATTATTTCTTTAATTGATCGGGTAAGGGAGATAGATGAGCATAATAAAAGACTTCGAGAATCTTTAGAAATGGAGGAGGTTGAGAAAAAGAGAAATCGAATTAAAGAGAAGATCTATAAAAACAAATTAAAAATTATAGATCTGTTCAAAGAGATAAGGTTCGAGAAAAGACAGATAGATAACATTATAGATAAACTCAGAGGTTTTGTGGAAAGGATTGAAAATAGCGAGAGAGAGATTCTGAATGCCATACATGAAACTGGTCAATCCGTTGAAGAACTGAGACGGTTGCTTCGGAGAATGAAGAGATACCCTGGAGAAAGGAGGAAAATTGCTAGAGATTCCGGTTTAACGGTTGCTAAACTGATGGATTTGGAGCAACAGCTTAAGGATGGTCAGAGAGAGATAAGACGTGTGGAACAAGAGACTAAGACATCTGCTAAGATCTTGAAGAATATACTAAGGCGTATTGAAACTGGGAGAGAGAAGTCCAAGGAGGCCAAAAAGGAGCTGATAGAGGCAAATTTAAGACTGGTTGTCAGTATCGCCAAAAAATATAATAATAGAGGACTGCAATTCTTGGATCTCATTCAGGAAGGCAATATCGGTCTCATGAAGGCTGTAGATAAGTTTGAGTATCAGAGGGGCTATAAATTTAGCACATATGCTACTTGGTGGATAAGGCAGGCTATTACCAGGGCCATTGCAGATCAGGCCAGGACTATTCGGATTCCAGTTCATATGATTGAGACCATAAATAAACTCATCCGTACATCCCGGTATCTGGTACAAGAAAAAGGTAGGGAGCCTACACCCGAGGAAATTGCTGAAAAGATGGAGTTCCCTTTAGAAAAGGTGAGGAAGGTTCTTAAAATAGCGAAGGAGCCCATTTCCCTGGAGACTCCCATAGGTGAAGAAGAAGATAGCCATTTGGGCGACTTCATCGAGGATAAAAGAGTGCTTGCTCCCATTGATAGTGTCATTAACTTGAATTTACAGGAGCAGACACGTAATGTTCTTGCCACGCTAACACCTAGGGAAGAAAAGGTATTGAGAATGCGTTTCGGGATCGGGGAGAAGGCCGATCACACCTTAGAGGAGGTAGGTAAAGACTTTTCGGTGACCAGGGAACGGATTAGACAGATTGAGGCCAAAGCACTTAGAAAACTAAGGCATCCTAGCAGGAGTAGGATACTTAAAAGTTTTGTAGAATAACAACAGAAAACAGTTAATCTCTTGACTCTATGGGAGCGTTTAATATACACTATACACAACTTCTGGGGCCCATAGCTCAGTTGGCAGAGCCACCGGCTCATAACCGGTCGGTCCCTGGTTCGAATCCAGGTGGGCCCACTGCCAAAAAATTTCTTCCATGATAAAGACATCTGCTTGGAAAAAATATTTACCGAACTGATCTTAAAAAGGGTGCTGCTTCAAAGGCAGCACCCTTTTTAATTTAGAATCTATAGATAGAGGTGGTATGGTTTGATGGAACAGTTAAAACTATTGGTTAAACTCCAGAATATAGACTGGAGGATTAATGAAATAGCTCGGGAAAAAGAGAAGATGCCTCTTAAGTTTGAAGAGCTACATAGAAGTTTGGAGACCTTAGAGGAAGATTTTAAGAAGGTCATGGAGAACGAGAGACATCTGCAAAAGAAAAAAAGGCAGATAGAAATGGATTTGGATGAAATGTCAGAGCAGATTAAAAAAAGTAAGAGCAGACTACTAGAGGTTAAGACCAATAAAGAGTATCGGGCTATGTTGAAGGAGATAGAAGAGAAAGAACGATTGACCTCTGATAAAGAAGATGAAGTCCTGGATATATTAGAAGAAATAGAGAAATTGTCTTCGGAGATCCATAAAAAGAGACATGCTATGGAGGCTATAAAAAAGAGACATGAGAAAGAAAAGACAAAATTGGAAGGGAAGATGGTTGGATTAGAAAAGGAATTAGCAGGATTATCCATAGATAGGGATTCCCTTGTGAAACACATCGATCCCAAGCTGGTAAATAGATACAATTTTATTAAACAGAGACGCAATGGAACTGCAGTGGTTGCTGTAAAAGATGCCATTTGTCAGGCCTGCCATATGAATATTCCTCCTCAAGTGTATAACGAACTTCAAAGGGGCGACCAGATAATGACCTGTCCCAATTGCCAGCGCATTATATATTGGGGAAATCATAAAGACTTTGTGCAGGAAGGTCAGGTATTAAATCCAAAATCCAAATAAGAGCCTCCTCAAAAGGTTTATGTAAATCTGTTTTGGTACTTATTTGATTTTAGGTCTTAGATGGCAATAATATGGGGAGCGAGTTTTATATATATGCCGATGGAGCCTCCAGAGGAAACCCCGGTGAAGCTGGGGCAGGCATGGTTATTATGGATTCTAATCATCATACCTTGCTGGAAAAAGGAACTTATTTGGGAAGGACTACCAATAATGTGGCAGAATATAAGGCCTTAATTTTGGCATTACGTGAGGCTCAGAGGTTAGGTGGGGAAGTCCTGAAGGTGTTTCTGGATTCGGAATTGGTTGTAAGACAGCTTCAAGGGATATATAAGGTTAAGAGCCCAAACTTAAAAGGCCTTTTTAAAGAAGCAACCAATTTGTTGAGGAGTTTTACAAGTTATGATATAATTCATATTTCAAGAGATGAGAATTCCAAAGCTGATCGTTTGGCCAATCAATCTATAAATTTCCAGAGAATCAGAGGAGAGTAGGCTAAATGATCGCTATTCGCCTCATTTTTGGCGGATAGAGGAAAGTCCGAGCTCCACAGGGCAGGGTGGTCGCTAACGGCGACTGGGGGTGACCCTAAGGAAAGTGCCACAGAAAACATACCGCCCTCTGAGATAAGTATAATGACTATCTCAGAGAGTAAGGGTGAAAAGGTGAGGTAAGGGCTCACCAGTTTCCTGGCGATCGTTACTGGCCTGCTGGTGGTCAACATGATCCGCCCGGGCCTTGGGGGAGCTGAACCCGCGGCGGCTGATGAGGCCCAGATGGGGGCAAG
>DTXE01000290.1 GCA_012962595.1 Syntrophaceae bacterium
AATCCTCCTGCCTATAGATTGGAGGAGCTATCTTCACATGAAGAAAATATATAGCTATCAGTCAAATTCTAACCGTAGAAAACTCTTGTTTGCCCTCTCCATTACCCTATTTGTTATGATAGCAGAGGTAGTTGGAGGATTTATAAGTAATAGTCTGGCCCTATTAGGAGATGCTGGCCATATGTTAACCGATTCTTTTGCATTAGGTTTGGCTATCTTTGCCTTAACCATTGCCAGAATACCCCCTAATTCCACAAAGACATTTGGTTATTATCGTGCCGAAATTCTGGCTGCCCTATTCAACGGATCTCTGTTAATTTTCATCTGTGGATATATATTTTACCAAGCCTACACACGTATTCTAAATCCTCCTGAAATCAGAAGCACTATCATGTTAGGGGTAGCAACATTGGGACTTTTCGCCAATCTAGCAGGAATACTTATCCTGAGGGACTCCGCAAGCCAAAACCTGAACATGAGGGGCGCCTTTTTGCACATGTTAAGTGATACCCTTTCCTCTTTGGGGGTAATCATAGGGGCAATCCTTATTGGGTTTACAGGATTGAGGGTTATTGATCCATTGATTAGTATCATAATTGGCATATTGATTCTAAGGGGGGCCATAGGTTTGATTTTTGATTCAAGTACCATCTTGCTTGAGGCGACACCCAAGCATATCAGCTTAGAGGATGTGAGCCAGGGAATTAAACAAGTGAAAGGTGTAGAGGACTTACATCACCTTCATCTCTGGACTATTGGCTCTGGCATGTATGCCCTAAGCGGTCATCTGGTTATCAATGACCAGATGGTCAGTGAAAGCGCAAAAATTTTAGAAAAGGTCAATGAAGTTTTGCATAGCAAGTTTGATATACGGCATAGTACCTTACAGTTGGAATGTGAGACTTGTGATGGGGGAATCTGCCCATTAGCTGGTATGCATCCATCCTGAATTACAGCATCCTTTCCAGAGCTTCCTTAATGCTAGCTACCCCTATCAATTCCATGGATGCCTTCCTTTCCAAACGATCCAAGTTGTTTTTAGGCAGTATGCAGCGGGTAAATCCCAATTTTTCTGCCTCGGCTATCCTTATCTCTATCTGACTAATAGCCCTTATCTCTCCAGCCAGGCCCACCTCTCCCACTACCATGGTCTTGGAAGGAATGGGTCTTTCCTTAAAACTAGAGGTGATCACCGCAACCGTTCCTAAATCTATAGCAGGTTCATCAACCTTCACACCGCCAGCTACATTCACGAATATATCGTGCCCCATTAGTTTGAGTCCCACCTTTTTCTCAAGTATGGCGATCAAAAGAGAAACACGGTTATAATCTATACCTATAACGGTTCTGCGGGGAACCCCCAGGCTTGATGAGGTTACTAATGCCTGAAGTTCTACAAGAATGGGGCGAGAGCCCTCAATACTTGCTACTACCACAGATCCAGGAACATCCAGGGGCCTCTCTGACAGAAATAGTTCTGAAGGATTCAAAACTTGCCTCAATCCATAGGATCCCATCTCAAATACCCCAATTTCAT
>DTXE01000291.1 GCA_012962595.1 Syntrophaceae bacterium
AGCAAAATGCAAAAACATGTCTGGTATTTCATGCTTGGGATTTGGAATTTAAACTGCTATACTTCAACAGGAGATAGAGTTTTCCTGTTAAACGGCATGTTTTTTGCACCTGAAGCCGTGAGGGGTTCAATTTGTACTGGTTATTGGGGGTAAGGATGGAGCTATAGGATTCCTGAAAGCCACGTGCTAGAACACAAAGCCCTGACAGGTTTTTTGACCAAGTATTTTAACCTATGAAGAAACGTTTACTTAAGCACCTTATTTTTTGTGAATTTTCTCTGGTTTTTCTTATAGCAGTTTGTTCCAATACATGGGCTGATAGGGCCTTCAATGATAAAAGTTCTGTCTTTCTGCCCCTCAAAGAAAGACTTATTGCTGATGGCTTTGACAAGAAGTTTATCGATAGACTTTATACCCACCCCGGGATTAGATTTTTGCCGCAGATAGTAGAGAGATATATAACCTACCGCGAAGGTGATTTAAACTATAGCCAATTTTTGAGTCCCCGTTCCATCTCTATGAGTCACAAATACCTCCGACAATATAGGATTCCCTTGCGTAAGGCACATGAACAATATGGGGTAAGTCCTGAAGTTATCGCCTCCCTCCTTCTGGTTGAAACTAGACTTGGTCGCTATGTGGGAAACTATCCAGTCCTCAGTGTACTCTCTAGCCTGGCTTTATCTGGGATGGAGAAAAAATCCTCCCTTTTCCAATGCGTAATTGCACACCATATTGATGCCGAGGCAAAAGAGGTACTTAAGAGAAAATCAGAATGGGCCTATGCTGAACTCAAGTCCTTCTTGAGATATGTCATGAGGGATAATCTAGACCCATTTTCAATTAAAGGTTCCCTTGCCGGGGCCTTTGGTATCCCACAGTTTGTTCCTTCAAGTTTACTAAAATACGGTAGAGACGGAGATGGTGATGAATGCGTGGATCTCTACAATCATTATGATACCATCATGAGCGTGGGCAATTACCTAAAGTGTTGCGGTTGGAAGGAGAGTTTAAGTCGTTCCCAAAAAGAGGAAATTTTACTTCGGTATAACCGGAGCAGATATTATGCAAAGACCATCATGGATCTGTCTGAACGATTGACAGAATAGCCAGGGCCAATACCCCTCTATCCATTTCATGTGAAAATAACTCCTCTAATTTGGAGGCAGGAGGATTTCTTTTTTGCTTTATGCCCTACAATTTAAATTCCAAATCCCAAGCATCAAATACCAAACATTGTTTGGGATTTGGGATTTGGTATTTTGTACATTTCATTCTTCCTTGTGGCCCGAGGGTCATGAGGGTTTCACCAATCCCAAATTGGCCTTTGGTTGGAATTTTATATGCCTTCTCAGGCTGTATTATCCTGCTCACTCCGTTCACTTTTACTGCTTAACGTCGTCTCTTTTTTTTACTGTTTTTATGCAAGCGTCCAGCACGAATCGCTTTA
>DTXE01000292.1 GCA_012962595.1 Syntrophaceae bacterium
TCCGATACTTTGGAGGTTCTCAAGGGTTGGTTATAGCCTTTATATTCGCCCTGATCATGAATTTCGGAAGCTATTGGTTTTCGGATAAGATTGTGCTTGCCATGTATAAGGCTAGGGAATTGAGCTATGACCAAGCTCCCGATGTGCATAATATGGTGGCAGAATTGTCACAAAGGGCAGGAATTCCAAAACCCAAAGTCTATATAGTACCCTCACATACACCTAATGCCTTTGCTACCGGAAGAGATCCTGATCATGGAGTGGTGGCGGTTACCGAAGGTATATTGCACATATTAAACCCAGAGGAACTTAAGGGGGTTTTGTCTCATGAATTGGCACATATTAAGGATAGGGATATATTGATCAGTTCCATTGCAGCCACTCTAGCGGGGGTAATCATGATGCTGGCCTCTATGGCCAGGTGGGCTGCCATATTTGGAGGATTCAGCAGAGATAGAGATGAGGAAGGGGGAGGTATTTTGGGCCTACTGGCCATGTCCATTTTGGCTCCCATTGCTGCGATGCTTATACAGTTTGCCATTTCACGCTCCCGCGAGTACTTGGCGGATGAAACCGGTGCCAAGATGTCAAGGAATCCTCGTGGATTAGCCAGTGCACTCGAAAAATTGACCTTAGCCTCCAAAAAGATTCCCATGGAAGCCAATCCGGCTACAGCCCATATGTTCATTGTCAATCCTTTGGCTGGAAAAGGCATGATGAACCTGTTTAGTACCCATCCACCACTTGAAGAAAGGATCAAAAGGCTTAGGGCTATGAAAATATCTGGGCCCTTTTAATAAAAAGTGGTCATGGCATACACCTTAAATGGCCAGGTGTTAAGCGATGGTCTTTTTGATTGCAGATTTTGGTGAATAAGTTATCAACATATTTCTTAATCCTATTTCTATTGTTTGCTCTTTCTATTACCCATCAAGCCTTTCCCAAAGAGACCTTTTCTCGAGAAAGTGCCGTAGTTTTGGCAGTAAGAAAAGTCAGCCCTGCAGTGGTCAATATAAGCTCAACCCAGGTTGTTCGAGAAAGGTTTAATCCCTTCTCTCCATTTTCTGAGGATCCCCTGTTTGAGGAATTTTTCCGTGACTTCCTGCCAGGTTATCAAAGGGAATATACCAAGACCAGTCTAGGTTCAGGGGTTATAGTGGATGGAGATCAGGGATTCATCCTTACCAACCAGCATGTCATTGAGGGAACTTCCCAAATAATGGTAAGGTTGGTGGATAATCGCGAGTTTGAAGCTGAAGTTATCGGTTCTGACCCTGATTCAGACATAGCTATATTAAAGATAAATGCCAAGGAGAGCTTACCTTCTATTAAGATGGGCGATTCGGATGATATTATGATTGGAGAATCCGTTATCGCTATTGGGAATCCTTTTGGACTTTCTCATACGGTAACCACCGGAGTGATAAGTGCTCTTCATCGTTCGGTGAAAGCTAAGAGTCAGGTATATAACGACCTAATCCAAACCGATGCCTCTATAAATCCTGGGAATAGCGGGGGTCCATTGCTTAATATTAACGGGGACTTAATAGGGATAAATACCGCCATCTATTCTAAGGCCCAAGGCATTGGTTTTGCCATTCCTATAAATAAGGCTAAAAGGATCCTAGATGATCTTATTCGATATGGTGAAGTGCACCCTGCCTGGATCGGGGTAGAGGTCAAAAACGCTAGTGTAAAAGGTGCACTTGTAACTGATATTATACCCAGAAGTCCAGCAGATAAAGCGGGGCTGAGGACTGGGGATGTGGTAGTGGCGGTGAATAAAAGGTCTGTGGAATCCAAGCAAGACTTCGAAGATTGTCTCTCAGATTTTACTGCCGGTGATAAGATCAACATCACTTACTACCGGAATGGCCATAGAAACCAGGTGATATTGAGCGCTGAGGAGTTCCCTTTATATCTGGTAGACGAGTGGGCATATAAAAGGCTTGGCATTCGGATTATGGGGGTCAATAACATCAATAGGAAACAATACAGACTTACCTCCACAAAGGGTGTAGTTATTAGTGGCTTGAGATCTGGAAGTTATCTAGAGTCCATTGGGCTTAGAAAAGGTGACATGATTTGCCGAATAAATGATATGGATATTAATAATGTAAGCGACTTCCGTAAAGCAATAGTTAAGTATAGAAGAAGTAGTGCTATAACCTTGTTAGTAGTACGTGGACAGCTAGGGTACTACGTGACCCTGAAATTGTAAAAAAGGGGGCGTGTTATGTCCAATGTGGTGGTAGTAGGAACCCAATGGGGAGATGAAGGTAAAGGGAAGGTGATTGACTTCCTTACGGAGTTTGCCCAGGTAATTGTGAGGTTTCAAGGAGGGAATAATGCTGGCCACACCATAGTGGTAAACAATGAGAAGTTTATTGTCCACCTGATTCCCTCCGGTATCCTCCATGGCAATAAGAAATGTGTGATAGGGAATGGGCTAGTCATTGACCCCGCAGTCTTAATTCAAGAGATTAGGGATTTAAGGTCAAGAGGGATTGATGTAAACACAAACAACCTTTTTATAAGTGAAAAGGCTCATGTTATTATGCCCTATCATAAAAGAATGGATCATGCTCGGGAAAAGGCGAAAGGTGCTAAGTGTCTGGGCACTACTGGTAGAGGAATAGGCCCTTGCTATGAGGATAAGGCTGCCAGGACAGGAATCAGAATTATCGATCTCTTAGATAAGGATGTTTTCTTGGAAAAGCTTAAAGCTAAGCTGGTGGAACAAAATTTCTATTTAGAAAAACTCTTTCAGGAAGAACCTGTTGATTTAAAGACAACTTATCGGGAATACCTTGGCTATGCAGAAGAGATCAGACCATACATCACCAATGTATCTCTCTTGCTTGACAGGGCCATAAAGGAAGGCCAAAATGTCCTCTTTGAGGGTGCCCAAGGAACCCATTTGGATATAGACCATGGAACCTATCCCTTCGTTACCTCCTCAAATACCGTGGCTGCAGAGGCCTGCATCGGTACTGGCATTGGTCCTTTAAAATTAGACACCGTTATTGGAACCTGCAAGGCCTATACCACTCGGGTCGGTGGAGGCCCCTTTCCTACCGAACTCAAAGATGAGGTGGGTGACCTCATCCAGAAAAAGGGTGCAGAATTCGGTGCCACTACAGGGAGGCGCAGAAGATGCGGCTGGATTGATACGGTGCAGGTCCGGGATTCGGTTCGTATAAATGGCCTAACAGGGCTGGCGATCACCAAGTTAGATGTTCTATCTGGTTTAGATAAGATAAAGATATGTGTGGCATATGATTACCAGGGTGAAAGGTTTATCCACATCCCTCCTCAACTCAAGGTTTTAGAGAACTGCAAACCCGTATACGAAGAATTAGAAGGCTGGCAAGATAATATAATGGACGCTAGGGACTTTCAAGATCTACCGGCACAGGCCCAGGCATACTTAAAGAGAATAGAGGAATTGGTGGGAGTAAGTGTAACATTAATTTCAATTGGTTCCCGTCGGGAAACAACCATTGTTCTTCAAAATCCGTTTAAATAGAACTCCAGCCAGAACCCTCTCTGATACAAGAAAATCCTTAGTTATCAACGAGCTATGCTCTTAGAGAAGTTGGCTGGCGTCAGGTAGAATTGGGTCAAATTTGATAACTCGTGGGCACAATTTGGG
>DTXE01000293.1 GCA_012962595.1 Syntrophaceae bacterium
AAAATCCATTGCGCCCGTTAGTAGATGTTAATAAATTACCTATGCCTGATAGGAATTTATATATGAAATATGAAAGTGAGTGATAGTCAAGAAAAATGGGATGTGTCCCTATTTTTCCCCTAAGAGACTTTCACTAATTCTCATCCTGATGCCCTGAACCTTTTCAGTCTCTTATCCACTCCTTGGAACCGTGGTCCACTACCCCAGAATTGTTTCCATATCACAAAAAATGCGATATGTCTCCAATTTCATCCTATGGCTTCTCGCAACCCTTTTTCTCTTTTAAAATGAAAAATGTAGCTTCGACCCCAAGCTATCGGGCCAGGCTACCGCACAAACAATCAACCAAAAATGGGATGTGTCCAAGGTATCCCTAATTTCCTACCCCGGATACTGACAAAATATTCTTTGTGAGTTTTATGGCCTCTTCAGGTGACTGTGCCTTCAATAAAAGTCCGCTGTTTCTATACTCCTCAAAAGTATCATCAATGTCAAAGTCTAGGAGGATTACCTTCTTTCCGTTCTTTAATGCCAATGCAATCTCTGAAATGGTACCGGCGCCACCTTTACATGCGATTACCACATCGCTGGAGAGCACATTTATGTAGTTTCGTGCATCACCCATTCCTGTCAGTATCTGTATATCAATATACTTGGAAGTGCTACTAGAATCTCTACCGGGAAGTATTCCCACCGTTATTCCCCCATGCTCTTTACAGCCTTTTGATGAGGCCTCCATTATCCCCGCTGACCGTCCTCCATTTAATAGCACCCATCCTTCTTTAGCAATCAAGGCACCAAGATCATATGCCAACTTTATATCCTTTTTATTGGCATCTCCTCCACCCATAACACCGATAATAGTTTTTCTCATATTTTTAGAGCCTCTCCTTTTCTTTTCTCTCCTCCCGTTGTACGAGCCGTAAGGTTTCTTCATAAATGGTGCGTCGAGGGCCTATGGCAACAATTTCAATAACCTTGCTTTTAATACGGTAGATGATGCGAAATTTTCCTATTTGGAAACTTTGCAACCCCATAAGTTCTGCCTGCAATGGGTTTCCAACTCCGGGATTATTGACAATCTCATCTAATCCAGCTCGAACTTTCCTTTTGAGCACAGGGTGCATCTTCCTGATAAGCTCCCGGGTTTCCTTTGGAATTCGGATCTTTAAAGGCTGCATGTTCAAACTATTTTTCAAACAGCTCGTCCAAGGTGTATAGTCGCCTATTTTTCTTCAGTCTCTGAATTCCCTGTCGGATTTCGGCCATGAGATCCCGGTCTGATCGTATAAGCAGTGTCTCTTGCCAGCTCTGGAACTGGTCGGAGCTTACCAAAACCGCAACTGGTTTCCCGTTCCGTGTTATAGTTATCTCTTCATCCCTAGATTGCACCGCATCTACCAATTCACTCAGCTTCATCTTTACTTCAGAAAGAGGTAATGTTTTCACAATTTGACCTCCATTTAGATTAACCAAAATTTTGGTCAATTATACAGCGTATTCATGTGGATGTCAATATTCGTCAATTTGGTCTTCATTTCCCCCAATTAGCAGGCATACGGAGAGCCACAACCTCTCCTCGTGCACACTCTGCTTCCTTTGCAAAGAGTGAACAGGTAAGAATGGTTTTTCTTTCCTTCATTTCCTTGACCCATGCTCGCAGAGTAACCGGCTCATCGATAGGTGTTGGTCGCAGATATGAGACCTGCAAAGACCCGGTAACATACCAGATTGGTGGCTCCGTACCAATTTCTCGACCCTCCGCACGGTAGGCAGCTGCAATGGCAGTACAAACACAGTGACAGTCAATAATGGTAGCGATAATCCCGCCATTCAAGATATGCTGTGGGGTCCCTGAATGATACCCCTTGGGCTTCCAGGTGCAGACTGCCTCGTTGCCTGACCAATAGCTCTTTATCTTTAAGCCCTGCTCATTTAGACTTCCACAGCCCCAGCAGTAGTTTTCCCCCATCTGATCCTGAAATGCCCTCTCCATAGCCACCTCCTACATGGGATAAATCAACCACACAATGCTAAATATGTCAATCAACCGAAGTGACTACCCCTCATGCTCTATCCCTTAGCTCAAGCGATCTATCTATGGGCAATGGTTTAACAATCTACTTGTTTGCTCATGATAAATATGTTATTTTTCTACCGATTTCAGTTGTAGGTGGCGGGAAAGAAATAAGATGCACAGATGGGAGGATTCTAGTTGGGTAGATGCCATGAGAATAACACTTGATTTTAACAACATGATGGCTCACTCCATTGGTGAGAAACATGGCTTGACAGATGAAGACATAAATGCATTAGAGGATACCGCAAAGGATATCCATAACGAACTGATGGAACGCAGAAAAAAAGGGGGGCTTCAATTTTATGAATTACCCTACCAGGAAGAAATGGCCTTAAGAATTGAAGAATACGCTGAAGACATGAAGGCCAGATTCGAGAACTTAGTCATACTGGGAATCGGGGGCTCTGCCTTAGGTGGCATGGCCCTCCACATAGCTCTTAACCATCCATATTATAACCTGCTTTCTAAACAAGAAAGGGGTGGTTACCCTAAGGTTTTCTTCAAAGACAATGTTGATCCCGACTGGTTTGGCGGATTATTTGATATCCTTGATCTCAAAAAAACGGCCTTTCATGTGATTAGTAAATCTGGAGAAACTTCGGAAACCATGAGCCAGTTTCTCATTGTTCGTGAAAAGCTAACACATGTGCTTGGAGAAAAAGGTCATAAAGATCACATAATAGTTACTACCGACCCTCAAAAAGGTGCACTAAGGGAAATCATCAAAAGGGAGGGCTACTTAGATTTTCCTATACCTAGAGCGGTTGGAGGGCGTTTCTCAGTTTTGACACCGGTGGGGTTACTTCCTGCTGCTGCCTGCGGGATTGATATTCACGAAATCCTAGCTGGTGCACGCTACATGGACCAAAGATGTAACATTCCCACTCTTTGGGAAAATCCTGCCTATATGAACGGTGCCCTTCAATACCTTTCCTACACCAGAAAAAATAAAACTATCTCGGTAATGATGCCTTATTCAGCTCATCTTAAAGGTATAGCCAACTGGTTTCGTCAAATTTGGGCAGAGAGCCTAGGAAAAAGGTATGGGATAGATGGAGCCAAGGTCTATGTGGGCCCTACCCCTGTCAAGGCCTTGGGGGTTACAGATCAGCATTCTCAGCTTCAGCTTTATATGGAGGGACCTTTTGATAAGGTCATCACCTTTTTAGTTGTGAGAAAACACTCAAGAGAGGTTCCCATACCAAATCTCTACTCAGACATAAAGGATATTTCGCATCTTGGTAATCACTCCTTAAACCAGCTTTTCTATGCAGAAAGTACTGCCACCGAGTTGGCCTTAACCAAAAGTGAGAGAAGTAACTGCTCCATAGTGCTTCCGGAAATCAATCCCTTTACCATAGGACAGCTGCTATTCCTCTTTGAGGTACAGACGGTATTCACTGGATGGTTGTTTAGAATAAACCCTCTTGACCAGCCTGGAGTAGAAGAGGGGAAAAGGCTAACATATGGTCTTATGGGGAGGGTAGGTTTTGAACACAAACGGAAAGAGGCAGAAGAAGGCCTGCTTAAGAAACAAAAACGTTACATGGTATGAATATGCCTTCAGAGGTTAGACCCAAAATTCCAAAGCCCTTCAAACTGGTCAAGTATTTTTCTCTCACCAGTTTGATTGTAATTCTTGTATTTACTATAGTATTTTCCATAATCATTTACCAGAGAGCCAAAAAGACCCTCTTAACAAACAGTCAGGAATACGTTCGCCTGCTTGCAGAAAACCTGAATCATCAGGTCTTTGTGCAGTTCACAGCGCTCATGTACTATAAATTCGGTAAAGTGCAATTGAGGGATAAAGTTCAGTATGAAACTTTGGATAGGGTAGTCAGGAATACTATTCATAGCTTTCCCATCAATCAGGTGAATATTTACGATCGCTATGGTGATATAATTCGATACAGTACAGATCCTTCTTTGGTGGGGAAAAGTGGGCTTGGGGGCAAATATTACATACAGGCCATGAAGGGTGAGACGGTGTCCAAATTTATCTCCAAAGGTGGTTTTTGGGAGTTCATATGGGCCAACAAAGGTGAGAGAAAGCTTAAGACATACGTCCCATATCGGGCAGAAAAGCTTCTTTCATGGAAGATGGGTCCTGTTCTGGGCGTTTTTGAAATTACTCAGGACCTCTCAGAAGATTATAAGGGCCTGTGGCGATCCCAAATCCGCTGGCTTGGAATCACTATAACTCTTATGGGACTGCTTTTCTTCACCCTAAGGCTAATAGTGAAGAGAGCTGATCAGATTATCGAAAAACGGGCCATAGAGCGAAGGAAATTAGAAGAGCAGCTTCACCAGGCTGAAAGGCTGGCCAGTCTTGGAGAAATGGTTGCTGCCATTTCTCACGAGATACGAAATCCACTGGGTATTATACATAGTACCGCGGAATTATTAAAAAAGAAGGGGGCACAATCCGACCAGGGGATGAAACTTGCTGAAGTAATCGTTCAAGAAGCCAATCGCCTCAATGGAATCTTGACAGAATTCTTAGACTTCGCCCGGCCACAAATGCCTAAATTGACCTCTTGTAAAATGGAGTCGGTGATAGAGAAGAATTTAGAATTTCTAAAACCAGAGATAGAAAAGCACCATATAGGAATCTCACGCAAGTATTCAAGAGATGGGGGAGAGGTTCTGGCTGATCCCCATCTTTTATATCGGGCCTTCCTCAATATCTTTCTCAACGCCATCCAGGCCATGCCTAATGGAGGTACACTTAGTGTAGAGATCGACCATCAGGATAAAAAAGGAGAGGGAGTTATGGTCAAGGTCACCGATACCGGGACAGGAATTTCAGAAGAACATATTAAGAGAATATTTAATCCCTTTTTCACCACTAAACAAAGAGGTTCTGGTTTAGGACTCTCCATTGTTAAAAACATTGTAGAAAGCCATAATGGGTCAGTGGAAATTCGAAGTAAACCAGGTCTCGGAACATCAGTAATAATAAGTATTCCACGAGGATAGGCTATGGATACTGTTTTGGTAGTGGATGATGAAAAAAA
>DTXE01000294.1 GCA_012962595.1 Syntrophaceae bacterium
ATTAGTGAATTGGGATTAGCAAGAAGTGCCTATGTTGAAACAGCGTTCTTTATTCTGGATATACTTTAAAAAAAATAGGCTGGCTATAGCCGGGGCCTCTACTATTTCAGCCATCTTTTTGATGGCCATCTTTGCGCATCTCATAGCACCTTATGACCCTGGAGAGACTGATATAGCTACTAAACTAGCCCCACCTTCCTTTAAACATCTATTGGGGACTGACCAACTAGGAAGGGATGTATTTAGTCGGATGCTTTATGGAAGCAGGGTATCACTATCCGTGGGTTTTGTTGCCGTTAGTATCTCCCTTTTTATTGGAATTATTGTGGGTTCTATAGCCGGCTATTATGGGAAGATAGTAGATTCGGTATTGATGAGATTTGTGGATATCATGATGTGTTTCCCAGCATTTTTTCTGATGCTTACCATAATCGCCTTGCTGGGCCCTAAAATCCACCATGTGATGATAGTTATCGGTGCCACCAGTTGGATGGGTACCGCCAGATTTGTTCGGGCCGAATTTTTAAGCCTAAGAGAACGGGATTTCGTTCAGGCCGCCAAGGTTCTGGGAATCAGCGATAAAAGGATAATCTTTCGCCATATGCTTCCCAATGCCCTGGCACCGGTGTTTGTAACTGCTACCATAGATATGGCCACTGCTATCCTAATTGAGGCAAGCTTAAGTTTTCTGGGTTTTGGTGTTCAGCCCCCGGCCCCTAGTTGGGGAAACATCCTGACAGAGGGAAGGATATATATCTTTGATGCCTGGTGGTTGACCCTGTTTCCTGGTCTGGCTATCCTTATCACTGTTTTGTCATTCAATCTCTTGGGTGAGGGTCTGCGTGATGCCTTGGATCCCAGATTGAGGGAGGAAGGGATTAAATGACTAATTACCTACTCAAAGTAGATTCTTTGAAGACCCATTTTTTTACGGAATCCGGGGTCATAAGGGCAGTGGAAGGGGTAAGTTTTGAGATTATGCCTGGGGAAACATTGGGTCTAGTTGGGGAATCAGGCTGTGGTAAGACTGTAACAGGCCTTTCTATCCTTCGATTGATCCCCACCCCTCCCGGGCGAATCTTGGAGGGAAAGATTCTTTTTGATGGAACCAACTTACTTGATCTTAGTGAGTCAGAGATGCGGAGGATAAGGGGTGGTAAAATCTCCATGATCTTTCAGGAACCTATGACCTCTCTCAATCCAGTTTTCACTGTGGGAGATCAAATAATGGAGGCCATCACCGTTCATGAGGGGTTAAGTAAAAGAGAGGCCAGAGAGAGGGCCATTGAGCTTTTGAAATTGGTAGAGATA
>DTXE01000295.1 GCA_012962595.1 Syntrophaceae bacterium
CCGGTTATTGCCTCTTTGAATTATGTGGTGGGGATATCCTATACCTACTATCCTTGCTATGCGTGGCATGCGAAGGGTATAATATGAAAGTGAGTGATAGTCCAGAAAAATGGGATGTGTCCCTATTTTTAGTGAATTTCTTACTTGCTATGGCCGGGAAGATCTATGGTGGTACAGGTTCCCGAAGGACATGACCTGTTGCTAACAACCGGTTGCCTCGACCTACCGCTTCCTGATGCGATATTTACCCGACTCATAACCCTTTCTACTTCTGGACAATCACATTTAGGGCACTTCATTTCAACTGAATCCCCCTTTTTGATGGAAATTAGTTCAAAGAGATGACCACAACCCTGACACCGAAATTCATAAATTGGCATAATGTATCTCCTTTGATTTTTTGCTTTCTCATGAACACTATACAGCAAATCATAAAATATGGGAAGCCCGATTTGTCTTATAACCTATTCTATCTTTAGGAGGCTTAGTGCCACTTTCGCTTTTTGTCATGGCCCTTGGTACATCTCATTGGGGCCTTTGGCTTTGTTTTTGAAAAGATGTTTTGCCGTTTTTAGGCACTAGATATTTACCCCAGGCTATGGCTATTAGTTTATTTTCTGTATCCATTACTTTTACGTGGTAGATATAAAGATTTAGCTTCTTGCGAATGATATGAGCCTCTGCAAATAAATCATTCCTGGCCGGTGCCTTGAAGTGTATCTCAAATTCGGCGGTATAGAACCCCCCGTGTGAATATACCGTTCCCAGGGCTACAGCTATGGAAGTGTCTGCCAATGATGAAATAGCACCACCGTGAATAACCCCAGAAGGGTTAGTAAGTTCTGCCTTGTATGGCATCATTATTCGAGCAAAATCTCTTCTGGCTTCCAGGATGGTGAGACCAAGCAACTTTTCAAAAGGAGCTTTAACTTCCATTGAAAGACATCCAGTCCAAGGTATCTTAAAAACTACTTACGTCTTAGGCTATAATGCCAGAAGGTTATTTAAGGAAATTTCTTTTGGTGTCCTTAAAAGGGCACATTTAGCATATTACAGGTTACTAAACAAGTGGAAATCCATAAAGGGGATGTTGTCAAAAGGTCAAAAATGTGGTAATAGCCCGTGAGGCCCAGCATATAGTTAAAAACCTTTTTATGAAAAAGCGGATATGAAATCATTGATGCAAAAAATCCAACAAAAAGAGGCCCTGATAGGGGTTATAGGCTTGGGTTATGCAGGCCTACCTTTAGTTCTGAGATTTCTAGAAGCGGGATTTAAGGTAAGAGGATTTGATACAGATTATAAAAAAATAGCCAAGCTGGCCAAGGGCCAGGTATATATTAGACACATCCCTTCCAGTAAGATTAATAAGTTCATCAAGACAAAAAGTTTTGAGCCTACAAATGACTTTTCCCGATTAAATGAACCAGATTGTCTACTCATCTGTGTTCCTACCCCATTAACTGTGTCTAAAGAGCCTGACCTAACATATATCATCAATACCACTGACCAGATTGCGAGACATTTGAAAAGGGGGCAAATTATTTCTCTGGAAAGTACCACCTATCCGGGAACCACTGAAGAGATTTTGCTCCCAAAACTTGAAAAAAGTGGACTTAGAGTGGGCCATGACTTTTTCTTGGTTTTTTCACCAGAACGAGAGGATCCTGGGAATGTTAAATTTACATTAAAAAATATTCCCAAGGTAGTAGGTGGAATAACCCCTAGGTGTGGAGAGATAGGAAAAGCTTTATATCAACAAGTTGTGGATCAGGTAATAACGGTTTCTTCTGCTAGGTCTGCTGAACTCACCAAGCTTTTAGAAAACATTTACCGGGCAGTTAACATCGCCTTGGTTAACGAACTAAAGATGCTTTCCGATCGGATGGACATTGATATTTGGGAAGTGATTGAGGCGGCCTCCACCAAACCCTTTGGTTTCACCCCTTTCTATCCTGGACCGGGATTGGGTGGCCACTGTATTCCTGTGGACCCCTTCTATCTGGCCTGGAAGGCCAAACAATTTGATTTTACCAATCGGTTTATCGAACTGGCCGGGGAGGTAAATACCTCTATTCCTTATTATGTGGTTTCAAAAATCTCAGACGCCTTGAACGGGAGAGGCAAGAGCGTCAAACATAGCAAAATCCTCATCCTGGGAGTAGCTTATAAGAAAGATATAGACGATATTCGAGAATCTCCGGCCCTAAAAATCATGGAGCTTTTGATTGAAAAAGGGGCCCAGGTGCTATACAACGATCCCTATATACCCAGACTTCATAAGATGAGACGGTATGATTTTGGAATGGCTTCTCTTAAACTGTCCGAAAAACTGTTGAGTCAGATGGATGCAGTTGTCATTGTTACAGACCATACTGTCTATGACTACAGTTGGATTGTGAAGTATGCCTCTCTCATTATCGACACCCGAAATGCCACCAAAGGGATCACCCAAGGGAGGAAGAAAATAATCAAGGCTTGAAGAGAAAGAAAACCATTGCGTGTAATTAGTGGCAGACTCAAGGGGAGGAAGCTAACATCCATCAGAGGCTATGGAATTCGACCCACTTCAGACAAGGTAAAGGAATCCATTTTTGATATTTTAGGAAATGATTTTGATGGAAGGGTAGTGCTTGATCTTTTTGCTGGAACGGGTAGCTTGGGCATTGAGGCCTTGAGTCGTGGAGCACAGGTAGCGGTATTCGTAGACACACACCCACACTCTATAGCTGTTATCAAGAAAAATCTGCTGGAACTTGGGCTTCTCAATTGTGCCAAGATATTTAAAAGGAGCCCTTTGAAGGGATTAAAATTTTTGAAAAAAATAAGTCTAAACTTTGACTTTATATTTTTGGATCCTCCTTATGGAAAAGGGTTTGTGGATAATACCTTAAAAATTATCTCCCAAAGTGGGATCATCATGCCTACCACCTTAGTGGTGGCAGAACACTCAGTTAGAGAAGTTGTTACACCCAGGGTAGGAACCCTATTACTGAAAGATCAGAGGAAGTATGGTAAAACCCTTATCTCATTTTTTCAGGGGGAGAGGTAGGAAGTTGAGGGGTATTTGATGGAAAAGATCGCAGTTTATCCTGGCTCTTTTGATCCTATTACCAATGGGCATGTAAGCCTTGTGAAAAGGGCACTTCAGATCTTCGACAAGATTATTATTGCAGTGGCGTCAAACCCTGAAAAGAGGCCATTTTTTACTCTGGATGAAAGGCTTGAGATGGTCAGCAAATCGCTCGAGGATTATCCTAACGTTATAATAAAGAGCTTTGACGGCCTTTTGGTGGAATTTGTGGAAAAGTGTAATTCCAATATTATCTTAAGGGGATTGCGTGCTGTTTCGGATTTCGAATATGAATTCCAACTGGCACTCATGAATAGACGACTGAATCGAAAAATTCAATCCGTCTTCTTAATGACTGATTATAGATGGCTTTACCTCAGCTCTACCATAATTAAGGAAGCCGCTAAGTTGGGTGGGCCCATTGAGGGGTTGGTTCCCGATATAGTGGAAAGAAAGCTGAGAGAAAAGTTTGGTGCCAAAATTAATACCCAATAGTAAAGCCCCCATTGCCATCGTTATATGCCTTGCACTGCTGATAACCTATAAAACTAACTTGGTTTATGGGGCAGCCTTTTCTTATAAGCTTCCTGATAATTCCTTGGGGATAGATCCAAAGGCCGTCACAGTAGTGGGGATGTTTCAATACTATTGTCCCAAAAAGGAAGATACCCTTTTGGATATTGCTCGAAAATTCGACCTGGGATTCCACGAGCTTACTTCCTTGTATCCAGATATGGATCCCTGGCTTCCTCCCGAAGGTTCAAAACTCCTTATCCCTACATGTTGGATTTTACCGGAGACAAAGAGGGGCGGGATAGTAGTCAATGTGCCTGAAATGCGACTTTATCTATTCCTCAATTCTATTCATATGGTTACATCCTTTCCCATAGGTTTGGGGGATCCAGAGTGGGTAACCCCTGTAGGACTTTTTTTTGTAGAAGGAAAGCGAACAAATCCCACATGGCACATTCCTGAAAGCCTACAAGAGGAGTATGGAATGACATCCATGCCTCCAGGTCCTAATAATCCACTAGGAACCCATTGTCTGAACCTTTCACCAGGAGACTATAGAATCCATGGCACACATCAACCCTGGGGTGTGGGCCGTTTGGTCAGTCATGGGTGTATTAGGCTTTACCCAGAAGATATTGCCAAACTATACAAACTTGTAGCTATCGGAACCCCGGTAGAGATTATCTATGAGCCTGTGAAGGTAGGTTTTAAGGGTGGCAGAATTTTTATAGAGGTTCACCGCGATATTTATAACAGAATACCTAATCTCTTACAGTATACTATTGATAAGATAAGCGCTAAAGGTTTAAGATATAGAGTAGATTCAAAAAAGGTCATCTCAGCAGTTAGCAAAAAAGAGGGGATACCTGTAGATGTTACCCAGGATTAAAAGTATGCTATCTCCTGCGTCTTATGATTCTCTCAATTTCCCTTTCCTCTGCCTTCCTCTTTAAGTCTTCCCTTTTATCATGGAGTTTTTTTCCTTTTGCAAGTGCTAACTCTACCTTAGCCTTTCCATCCCTGAAATAAAGTTTAAGAGGAATCAAAGAATATCCTCTTTCCCTGGTTTTACCAAAAAGACGTCTTATCTCTTTTTTGTGAAGCAATAACTTTCGAGCCTTGGTGGGGTCGACATTCTCTTCAGATGAATAAGGATATGGGCTGATATGGGCATTTATCAAAAAGGCCTCACCCCAGGATATCTTTGCATAGCTGTCATTTATACTGGCCTTCCCCATCCTTAAGGATTTGACCTCAGAGCCTATTAATACTAACCCGGCTTCGAAGGTCTCTTCAATATGATAGTCATGTGCAGCCCTTTTATTTTGGCATATTAACTTAATAGATATGACAGCCTCCTTAATAGCCAAAAGCACAAAGTATAGGGTTAAAATATTTGCCCCAAGCTATACATGCTCAATCAGGCAATACATTATCTTTCGACGGAAAATCCTCTGGGAATCTCCGACTCACCTCATACCTTACAAATTCTTTAATTTGAGATACCTCGGTAAGGCTAAGCAACTTGTCAAGAAATTCCTTTGATTCCTTAACACTAGTACTTCTCATCATTCTTTTAACCTTGGGTATACAAAAGGCGTTCATACTCAATTCATCTAACCCCAAGCCCAGGAGGATAGGTACATAGGCAGGTTCACCGGCCATTTCTCCACACATCGCAACTTCTATACCTGCCCCATGCCCAGCTTCTACTACCCTCTTGACCATTCGTAGGATGGCGGGATGAAGAGGCTCATACATATGGGCCACATGTTCATTTACCCTATCGATGGCCAGGGTATATTGTATAAGGTCATTGGTACCTATGCTAAAGAAATCAACCTCTTTGGCAAGCACATCCGCTAAGACTACTGCAGAGGGTACCTCTATCATAGCCCCTATCTTAAGTCCTTTATCAAAAGGAATATCCTCGGATTCCAATTCCTCCTGAATTTTACGTAAGATATTTTTTACTTCCATCAATTCAGAAAGACCTGAAATCATAGGAAACATGATTCTAACATTTCCGTATGCACTAGCCCGTAGAATGGCTCTAAGCTGGGTTTTAAAAACGTCTTCATGTCGTAGGCAGAGCCGGATGGACCGTAGCCCTAAAGCGGGATTAATTTCTTGTACCATCTCAGAGGTGGTAAATTTATCACAACCCATGTCTAATGTCCTTATGGTAACCGGATGAGGATGCATTATCTTCACTACGTCCCTGTAATTAGTAAATAGCAATTCCTCAGATGGCCGTTCTTTCCGATTCAAATAGAGAAATTCCGTTCTGTAGAGACCTATACCTTCTGCACCATGGTTTAAGACCGATGCTGCTTCGTCAATAAACTCAATATTGGCGTATATCTTTATCCTGGTATGGTCTACCGTCTCGGCCGGCAAATAGCTATACTTTAAGGCCTGATCACGATAGACTCGATACTCACCCTGTTTAGTATAATAGTCGGTCAGTGTCTCATCATCGGGATCCAAAATTACCAGTCCAGCCTCCCCATCAATAATTACCATGTTGCCATTGGTAAGATCTTGAGTCGCCGACTCTACACCTACTACCGCAGGAATTTCCAGAGACCGAGCCATAATGGCAGTATGTGAAGTTCTGCCTCCAATTTCCGTAATAAAACCCATAACCTTGCTTACCTCCATCTGTGTGGCATCAGCAGGGGTAAGGTCATGTGCCACCACGATAACAGGTTCGTTGATGTCGGCAATACTTTGGAATCTCTTCCCTGCTAGATTCCATAAAACTCTCTCGGTGGCATACTCTATATCGCTAATTCTACTTCGGATATACTCATCATCAATTTTCTCGAAGACCTGTTTTACATTGTTTACCGATTTTTTTAAGGCCCATTCGGCATTAATCTGCTCCTCTTCTATAGTCTTCAAGGTACGATTAAAGATCATCTTATCTTTTAATATCAATAACTGACCATCAATGATATAGGAATGGCTTTTAATCTCATCAGGCATTTGTTTTTTGATTTTTAAAAGTTGCTCTTCCGAATTTGCTACTGCCTCCTTAAAGCGCTCCATCTCGGTAGGTATTTGAGATATATCAATGAGGTATTGATGAACTATCTTCATCTTTTTTCGTTCCATATGGTAAGCCCTGCCTATAGCGATACCAGGCGAGGCTGCTATGCCCTTTAATATCTTCTGTTTTTTATATCCTAAAGTCATCAGATAATCCCCTCTGAAACACCTCAGGCACACTTTAACAAATTCCATGCCTACTAACCAAGACGGGATTTAAAAAAATCTACGTCAGGATGAGCCTGATTAATTTAGGGCGAAAAGGGGAGTATGTAAGATTTTTTACCTATTAGCATATAGTAGCATTTATGTCAATGTGTGTATTTCCTTTAGCTTGACTTGATATTTTGAATATTTTATTATTATAAAAGCGAGAGTGGCGGAATTGGCAGACGCACTGGACTTAGGATCCAGCGGGATAACCGTAGGGGTTCGAATCCCCTCTCTCGCACCAGCTCCAAGCCTTATCTTCTCCACTTTGAATATTGCCTTTAGATAAAATCCCTTTATTTCACCTGAAAATAGCTCCTCCCCTAGAGAGTAAAGAGTAGATTTTGCCAGTTAGGAGATTAAAAAATTTCA
>DTXE01000296.1 GCA_012962595.1 Syntrophaceae bacterium
CTCCTCCCAAAACTTCTTTCTGGTGAGATCAGGGTAAATAATATAAATCTAAATAGAGATGCAATAAGGGAGGTTACATTGTGATATCTGAAGATATAATCCAAAAGGCGGTTGAACTTCTCATTGAAGCTGCAAATCCAGTCAAGATAATCCTGTTTGGCTCCTATGCTAAAGGTCAGGTTGATGAAAACAGCGACCTTGATTTTCTTGTCATAAAGAAGGAGGTAAAGGCTCGTAGGATGGAAATGGTCAGATTGAGTGATGTTTTACGACCACTTCGTATACCGGTAGATGTGATTGTAGCAAGCGAAACCGTCTATAATGAATGGGCAGATACGCCGGGCACGGTTCTTTATGAAGCCGCTAAAAAGGGGAGAGTGCTTTATGAAATGGCGTGAAGAAGCATTGAGGCTACTCAAGAAAGCAGCCCAGGATGAGTTTGTGATAGATAAGTTAATTGATGATCCCACTGCACCAGATGAAGTATTAGGTTTTCATGCTCAGCAGGCGGCAGAAAAGATTCTCAAAGCAGTGCTCGCAAACGCTGGTATTGCATACCCAATAACTCATCGTCTTGCAGAATTGATTGATCTTATTAATGACTCGGGACTCGATTTCCCTGACGACCTGGATGATATTCGTTTTCTTACGCCTTTTGCTGTGGAATTCCGATATGACATACTGCCTGAGGAACAAGAAAGTCCCATAGATAGAAAAACTGTTAGAGAACTTCTGATAAGGGTTCGTAAATGGGCAGAGGAGAGGATTAAACCATGAATCCTATTTCTCTTACTGAAGACGCCCTCGCCGAACAACCCGCACTCGAATGGTTTCGAGAACTGGGCTATGAAATAAAATTCGGTCCAGACATCAGCCCCGGTGGTACGCATCCTGAAAGAGATTCGCATGGTGATGTGGTCTTGCAAGGAAGATTGCGTGCTGCACTGGAGAGGCTTAATCCTCATTTACCGATGGATGCTATTGAAGATGCCATGCACCATCTTTTAAACCTTGATTCGCCTAATATGTTTGTTAATAACCATCGCTTTCATTTAATGGCTACAAATGGGGTTAAGGTGGAAATTACTACCCCAGAAGGCGAACGTAGGGGAGATTTTGTACGGGTCTTTGACTTTGATAACCCGGAGAACAACGATTTTCTTGTGGTAAGCCAGTTTACGGTTGTCTCAGGGGAGCATAAACGCAGACCTGATGTGGTGGTGTTTGTAAACGGTTTGCCTCTTGCAGTTATAGAAGTCAAAAATCCTGCAAGTAATGAAAGACCAATAGAGGCGTTTCGCAAAAATATCGCCACATATAAGAAAGAAATTCCGGAACTTTTTCATTATAATGAGATTATAGTCGTCAGCGACCTCTTGGAGGCAAGGCA
>DTXE01000297.1 GCA_012962595.1 Syntrophaceae bacterium
TATCTTCTTTCCAGCCCCTCTGCGACATTTCATCTTCTATCTCTTTTTGGCTCAAATGACCTTTTTCTTTCAAGACTTGGAGTATGGCAATCAAGAATTTTAATTCATCTGCATTTTTGCTTATACATGGTTTTTTGTTTCCTACTACTTCACAGCACAGATTACTACATTCTCTGTCATTATATGCTCTAAGGAAAGCCTCAAGGTTGGAGCGGAGAACCCCTTTTAACGAAGAACCAGGTATAAATGGTTTGCCTAAGAAGTCCTTGAGTATAGGATTATCAATTGCGCTAGCTCCAATATCTCTACCAGTTCCTATGTGAAGCCCGGTCTGGAGGCTAATAGTGCCTTTTAACAATATTCTCCTTCTGAGAACTTCAAATCCTATGTTATTTCTATTCTTCATGACCTTTAGCCTCCCAGTCTTTTCTCACATATCTTGCTTCCCTTGCAAAATAGCCAAGGAACAAACGCACTAACTGGATTTTAAGATTTTTGTCATTTCCAGCAGTTTCAGATACTTCATTGATCTTCTTGATCAGATTTTTTCCAAAATTGTTTTCGCGCCATTCTTTGTGCCTTGCAATTTGATGCTTGAGGTAGTTAATAATCTCCTTTACAGAATCTGTTGCAATTGCCATACCTAAAACATTATGCAACTGCGTCCTAGTTACAGGTACTTTATGCTTAGAATCTCCATTTCGTTCTTCAAAGAATTTTTCCACCTTCTCCACCAAGCCGTCTTTTTGCTTTTGGATTTCTTGTATGATTTCTATCTGTTTTTGTACCATTCTACCATCCACCTAAATTTGCTTAATTCTTTTAATATGAAACTCATCACAAAAGCTAAACCTTCCAAATCCCTCCTTATTGTGCCAACATATCCCTTGCTTGAGGAGTTTAGGTAGAGCATTAAGTATAGCTGTCTCTCCATCCTCGGGATAAGATAATACATAAGCACTTCCTTTATCCAAGATAGGTACATAGTCCTTGGGTATTCCTAAAGCATCATTGAACCCACCTCGATAAGAGATGGCAGTAAATGCCTTCTCTAATTTTAAGTTATCTTGCTTAAGTTTAAATTCTTTTGCAATCAGATTTATGAACCATTCTTTATTGGCATAAGGAGGGAGAATTAAATCTGAGGTCAGAGTAAGAGAGAAAAATAAGGTTTTATCAATATCTTGATCATTGATCTTCTCTAAGCCAGCTTTTTTTAAACGAGAACGAATAGCCTTAGTAAACTCCAATAGCCTTTTTTTCAAATCCTCTTCTTTTTCCTCACTCATTGCTCCAATCTTAACTTCAACTTCTCCATAGCCCCTGTTCCTTGCTCCACCTACCAAGATATAAGGATTTGACTGCAAATGCTCAAGCAAGGCATCAGTTAGGTTAATAACATTACCAATAAAATGCAACCTTTTTTCTTCACCTATACCTTGTACAGGGTATTCAAGTCTAGTATCAATGAGTTCATAAGAATATAACTGTCCCTCTTCAGAAGTCAAGCGGGAGCGATTAATAGCGGTCTTAGTAGTCATCCTCAGCCCTCCAGTTGATCCTGCAAAACCATCTGAACCAGCATACAGATAGTATCCTTGAAGATTCTTAAGCCTTTCTCCACATCTGGAACATTTATCTTTCAAAAAAGCAGGTACATCAGCCTCCTGCAACTTAGCCACAACTGTTGCTGGAATAAGAATGTCCTTTGCTCCATGACTCTCTCTTTCCTCATCTTTTTTTTTGAACTTAAAGCCAGGAAACTTCTTGCAAGTCCGAGCTGATAATGGAATTGGTTTTGGAGGCACATCTCCCACCACGGTAGGATAGAAATTTGAGAATAGAACAGGCTCTTTTAAGAATGCCTTTATAAATTCTTCACTATTCCAACCTTTCTCTTTGGCAAAGGACCTAGCAACCCCACCTCTGACAGTTGAACCAGGTAGGAACTTAAGGGTTTCAAGGAAGTTAGTTTTTGCTTTTACATCACTTACACGCACATACTCTTTTGGAACTAAAATCATCTTATATACTATATTTTTATTTTCTCCTTTTTCTTGCTGTGAGGCTTTTTTCTTCTCAGTTTCCTCAACCTCCTTCCACGAAACTTGCACTTGACCCAAGCCTCTGCACTTGTCTGCCCCAATAGCCCTAAGGTTTGCTAATGCCAATTTAAGA
>DTXE01000298.1 GCA_012962595.1 Syntrophaceae bacterium
AGCTCGGATCCTTTGTGGGAGTAATTCTACATGATCTTAAACCACCCATTTCCGAATGCCGTGTTTTCGCCCACATGAATATATTGGCCTAAGGCCAGGTATGGTAGGAATTGTGCTAGATTGCCTCTAAAGGTAACTTCACCCATGAAACCACTTAGATCATGGAACTTGCCATTCTTCCTCTTTCGCTCCCTTTTGAACCACATGGTTTTGTCATTTACCTTCACCACATCTTCCGCATCCTTGCCGAATTTTTTAAAATCGATGTCTAATCGGTCATGGCAGTAGAAATTTAAGAGTGCGTTTATCCTGTCCCTAAGCCTTTTGATCAGGATATGAAATTCTGGACTTTTTGCTTGAATACTTTTTCCTTTTTGCCCTGAGGGATTATATTTCAGAGAGGTGGGGGTTAGAAATTTGAGAGTGACCTCGTTCTTTCCTTTTAAGCTCTTAACCAGGTCAGTCCAGGTAACTGCTATCTCCTTTGGTCTTACCAAGTCATCTTTTTCAGAATAAATGGATTCCCAGGTGTCTCTCTTAAGGTCAAATATAGAAATCTTTGAGAGGGAAAATGGGATTCTATGATAGCCTAAACCCAGTTTGCCCAACTCTTTAAAAGGAACAATTATATAAGGGAGCCACTTATTGAGTCTGCCCATAAGAACCATTTGAAATGACAAACGGTGGGTTTTGATGTCAGAGAGAGGTGGTTTGATAACAAAGCCTCTTACGATATTCTGATTTTTGCTTAAAATCCCATATTCTTCAAGCCATATAGGGGAGAATATGTATTGATAGGCGCATTTTGGTGCCAGAGGACAATGTGTGCAGGTTTCTTTCTCACCAATACAACAGATATTCCTTAAGACCTTACCAAAGGCACCTCTTAAGGTGCTACCTAAAAAGAAACCCGTAGAGATTTCTTCCCTAAGCTCTAGGGCGAATTTATAGGTAGAGAAATAAAAATTCGGGAGCATTATCTTTATTCTCTGATGTGCCTAGATCGATATCTGGTATAGCCTAATTATTGCATCCTTGTCAATCACCAGAGATTGCATTAGGTTAAAGGATAGTGCTCTTTGGCATTTTAGAACAGGCAAGGGCTGGTTCTGATTAGGAAAGGCATTGATAGCAAAAATAAAAGGAGAGTAGGCCATAAGCCGAGTTCTGTTCCCGCCATAGGCGGGCAATGATCATTCCTCTGGGATACTGATTGCTCAGTACCTCAAGCGACCTACCCGAGAGCCTCGGACGGGCCATCCTCAAACGCTCTCCTATTTGGTCTTGCTCCGGGTGGGGTTTACCAATATAATCAACCAGGGCCGTCTAAGTCCCGACCCGGATGAGGCCAAGGTCATCCCGATATTATCCCAAGGTAATCCCCCCTGGCCGGTGGTCGTGAATACTGGGGATCTTATGTATGACGCTTATTGCCGGGGCCAAGAGATCGCCCGGCGTAAAAGTAATATAATCGCAAACTTGGACCTTACCCCCGAAAGATACTTATTAGCTACCGTCCATAGAGCGGAAAATACTGATAATTTCAACGCCCTGACTAACATTGTTGAGGCTTTTGGCGAACTGAGTAAGAGGCTTCCATTGATCTGGCCTCTTCATCCTCGCACTCGTAAGTCTATCGAAGCCGCGGGCCTCGAAAGCCGGCTGGAGCAATTCCCTCAGGTTAAACTAGTGCCACCGGTTGGATATTTTGATATGCTGGCTTTGGAGCGCGGGGCGGCAGCGATTCTTACCGACTCCGGGGGA
>DTXE01000299.1 GCA_012962595.1 Syntrophaceae bacterium
CGTGGGTAAACCGCTAAAAAGGATCTATGAGCTTTTTCCATCTGGACCTGGCAAAGGTGCCTGTAAGATGGCTGGCCTTCCTAAACCAACAGGTTGTGTGTAGAGATTCTCTTAGCCGGATCTTGCTAACGTAAAAATTGGCAAGGTCCGGCACATATCTCCATTACCTTACAAATTCTTCTGAGGGTTTCCTAAGTAAACTGATTAGAGAGGGAAATCCATGTACCAGAGCATTAAAAAGGCCCCAAGGGAGGTTTATAAAGAAAAGGTAGTTTACCTAGATTACAGCAGAAAAAAGAGAGAACTTGAAAGAAAGATCATCAATACAGGTATCTACCTTATAGGACATGGTGTGTATAAATCTCCACGCTTCATAGAATTACAGGTATTCAGGATAAATAAGTTTCTAAGTACCATCGATTCCCAGAGGGAATATGGTCTAATTTTTAAAGTTGTCAGAACTTATGTGGACTTGAACATCCCCAGGGGAAACCTGATTTATCCTACTGCAAGGGAATTTCCGGGGCTTAGGGAATTAATCCTTGATGCCAAGAAAGGGAAGATCAAGGCAGTGCTTATTGATTTAAAATTAAACCTGCCCTTTTCTAAATATGAATATTATCCTCTGTTGGATACCCTCAATCATGTGGGGTTAAAGGTATTTAATGTCTTTTATGAAATCAAAAGGATGAATTCCAATAAAGATACCACCATCGATGATTTCTTTGCCCTTTTTCCAGGGTTCTGTGGCGGCATCCTCCACAATATTAAGCATAGAATAATGACAAATGATAGCCACTTGCAAAAGTTAGATATATATATCCAGAGACTACGTAAAGAAAATCCTTATAGAAGCAGTAGGTGGTGGCGTTCACTAGGGGAGATTCCGGTTTATAAGAGAAGGGGATTTATAAAGGCAGATAGAGATCATAAAGAGATATCCAACCCACTGATCCTTTTGGGTCCTTATGAGGAGGGTCAGTTTCTTTGTGAATTAAGGTGCGAATCAAGATCATATGAGGAGATGAACCATACCATAAAACGTCTATGTGAAGAAGTGGGTTTTCAAAAAAGGACGGAAGATGGTAAGTTCTCAATAACCTATCAATACGGTGAGTATACTGTCTATGCAGATCCACGTCCCAAAAATAAAATAACCTTCTATGTCTATAAACGTGACATATACCGGTATAAGCGGACGGAGAATTGTTGGGGAGATTTTTCCATTCGTGATTCAGGGAAAAGCAACTTAAAAAGGAAGTTTTTACAGAGACTCCATAGATTTCTGGGTAGCAGAAGAAAATGGTCAGATCTCAAGATACTAAGGCATTAGACAATCAATCATACGGGGCATTCTAGCGGGGTAAAATGAAATTTTGATTCATCCAGGACTTGCTTAAAGGAGCCTTTTCAGAGCCCTCTATGATTTTCCTGGAAAATTACCGAAGGTTGCTGCACATTGCAATGATAATATTGCACAAAATTGCATTGCAATACTCATTCCCACGGAGTACCATGCCTAATTGCCTCCATTTCAGACATAATCCGGATGACAGGCCTTTGGCACACATTATGCTCTAATTAGGTGATAAAAGAGGAGATAAGATGCGATCGGCTTTTCCTTTCACGGCTATTGTTGGTCAGGAAGAGATGAAAAAGGCACTGATACTTAATGCCATCAATCCTACCATTGGCGGTGTCTTGATTCGTGGCCAGAAGGGAACAGCAAAGACTACTGCAGTGAGGGGATTGGTTAGTTTATTGCCAGATATTGAGGTGGTGAAGGATTGTAAATTTAATTGTAATCCACACAGACCTGAGGAGATGTGTAAGGGATGCAAAGAGAGAATACTAAGAGGTGAAAATCTCCCTGTGGTTAAAAGGCCCATGCGGATGGTTGAGCTTCCATTAGGGGCTACTGAGGATCGGGTGGTAGGTACCATTGATATAGAGAAGGCTATAAGAAAGGGAAATAAGGTATTTGAGCCTGGGATACTGGCGGAGGCCCATAGGGGGATTCTATACATTGATGAGGTGAATCTCCTAGATGACCACCTGGTAGATATTCTCCTGGATTCTGCCGCCATGGGCGTCAATGTAGTGGAAAGGGAGGGTATTTCCTTTATTCATCCCGCTCGCTTTATTCTGATAGGTACTATGAATCCGGAGGAGGGAGAACTTAGACCTCAGCTTTTGGATAGATTCGGACTATGTGTAGAGGTTAGGGACATTGAGCATATAGAAGAAAGGGCAGAGATAACAAAGAGATTAGAGGAATTTGAGAGGTATCCACATATATTTGAAGATACCTGGAACAAACATCAGGAACGGCTTAGAGAGCATATTATAAGGGCCAAAGAAATTTTCCCCAGAGTAATATATACGGACCACATACTAAACCTCATCGCACAAATTACCGTTGATACAAGGGTAGATGGGCATAGGGCTGACCTATTCATGTTAAAGGTGGCAAGAACTATCTCCGCCTATCATCAAAGAGATATAGTCACAGAAAGTGATGTTATTGAGGCGGCTGGATTGGTACTAACCCACCGGATAAGAAAGAGGCCTTCACAGAAACTTGATGGACTGAAACAGCAGATGATACCAGAATCTCCTAAGGGGCAGCAGGAGAAGGATACGAAATTTATCCCATCTAGCAAAAGTGAGGGAAATGGTATTAATGGAGATAGCAGAAAGATCCCAACTATATCCTTAGAGAATGTGTTTTTTGAAGTAGGCCGTCACTTTCCTGTCAAAAAATTAAGCCTGCCTAAGCGTGTGCTTAAGCGTTGTCGGATGGGGCGGAGGAGTAAGGCCGAGGTAGAAGGTAAAACTGGTAGGTACATAGGAAGTACCATTCCTCGATGTAAGACAGATGACATTGCTATTGACGCAACTATAAGGGCCGCCGCACCTTATCAAATTTACCGGCAACGCAATGGTTTTGCCATGGTAATTGAATCGTCAGATATCCGAAAAAAGGTAAGAGAGAGAAAGGTTAGCCATACTATTGTATTTGTGGTTGATGCCAGCAGTTCTATGGGAGTTGACCGCAGGATGGTGGAGACAAAAGGGGCCATCCTTTCCTTACTCATTGATGCCTATCAAAAGCGCGATAGGGTTGCCATGGTGACATTTAGATCAACTGATGCCAGTATTTTACTCCCTCCCACCAATAGTATAGAGCTTGCCAAGAGAAAGTTAGAGGAAATACCCACCGGAGGTGGAACCCCCCTTTCAAAAGGGCTATATGTCGCTCACTCAATTTTGAAAACCGAGATGCGAAAAAATCCACATATTGAGCCCTTACTAATTCTCATTTCTGATGGAGAGGCAAATATGTGCCTTGATGGGAGGAGGATAACCTGGGGCACTCGTCGCTCCTTATGTTCCGAAATGTCTTCCGAGATGTCATATTATGGGAGGGTGTCTTCCTCGACCAGGGCACGATCCACAGCATTAGATGAGGCTAAAGAGGTGGCAGCGGAAATAAAAAGGTCTGGAATAAAATCTATAGCAATAGATACCGGTAATGGATATAGAATCAGGCATAAGATGAGAGAGGTATGTGAAGCTTTAGGAGGAATATATTATAAAATGGAAGATCTTAAGGCAGAGACCCTTGTTTCTACCGTGAAGGAATCCTTACTTTTTCATTAGAACACAAAGTTTATTTCATCCTTTCTGGCACCTTACTTTACTAATCTCATAACCTCTTAAAAACCTACCTAGAAAAAGAACTCAGCTTCTTTTGACTGCATGATAGACATTTTTACCCCCAATAAGAACCGTGCCCTATATGGCCATTATGATGGATCTAATCCTTTTACTTGACATTTTGATTTTATTTTGTATAAACACTATTATGTGCAAAGAAAGGAAGGAGGTGAAAGTATATGCCAACCGTGGAGCATAAAGGAAAGGTATTTGAGGTGGATGAAGATGGCTTCCTGGCTTGTAACTTCTATGATGTTACCAGCCACAAGATACTTGTCAG
>DTXE01000300.1 GCA_012962595.1 Syntrophaceae bacterium
AGAGGAGCTATTTTCACATGAAGATCTAGAGCGGCTGAGAGGAAAACGAGTACCTGAAATCTTACACCCAAATCGCCTTTGATGCTAGCCTAACCCTAAAGCTTATCCTTCCTGAAAAATATGGCGAACAGGCGTGGGAGCTATGAACTGCCCATGAGTGGCTATATAATATAGCTTGTCCAACTTGAGATGGGTAGGAGGAGTTGGGGCAGGGTAAAAGGGAGCAGGCCTTGGGGTAATATAAGGGGTGTAATCCTGTGCTGAGGGGTAAGGTTTGGCAAATAAGAAATGGGAGAGAAGGAGGAAATAGGATGAAGCGGGTGTTTTTAGTGGTGTTTTTGGTATGTAGCATGATGTGGGGAGCTCAGGCCATGGCCGCTGAGAAGGTAAAGATCGGGGTAATTGATATCCAGAGGATTATCAGGGATTCAAAGGCGGGTAAGGAGGCCAGAGCCAAATTTGCTAAAGAGATAGATTCCAGGAAGAAGATACTGTCTGCCAAAGAAGAAAAGGTAAAGTCTATGGCCGAGGAAATAAAAAAGAATGTAGGAAAGCTTACCCCGGCTCAGCGGAGAGAAAAAGAAGAGCAGATGGCCCAGGAGGTAAAGGAACTCAGGAGATTGAAGGCAGACCTGGAGGAGGAGATTAAGAAAAAGGAGGCGGAGATTACCTCCATGTTGATTAGAGACATCCTTGATGAAGTGAGGAAGCTTGGGAGTGTGGGTGGCTACACCCTTATACTGGATAGGAAACAGGGCGTTGTTTACTTTAAGGATAGTATAGACTGTTCACCCTTGATTATTGAAAGGCTAAAATAATGGGATTTTCAGGGTTGCCCTTTGCTAAATTTGTCTACCACTTCATGGGAGCCGGCTGCCATTAGGATATAGCGGTCTTGCTCAATCTTCATAATGCCTCTATAAAAGTCATTAATGTAAAATTCCCGGTAGTCTTTAGCTCCTTTAATTTGATGAACTCTAAGAGAGGGATGTTGTGGATTAGTTACCAAAAACGTAACTGCTTATCAAAAGAGAAGTTGACATCTCTTATTTTAAACTCATATTTTCTTTTATCTCCATTAAAATCTCGTTGTGTAAATCTATTGAACCTTAATGA
>DTXE01000301.1 GCA_012962595.1 Syntrophaceae bacterium
AGGTCATGAATGTTTCATAGAGGCAATCACCATTTCCGATATATCCATGGGCTTACAGTATTCTAGAGCCTCTTTGGCCTTAAGTCCCTCATCAAACATGATAACGCAGAAGGGACAGGCAACGGCAACCCGGTCTGGTTTAACCTCTAGGGCCTGCTCGGTCCGTTCCACATTAATCCTCTTGCCAATATGCTCCTCTAACCACATGCGACCTCCACCACCTCCGCAGCAGAAACTCTTTCTGGAATTTCTAGCCATCTCCTTTACTACTATGCCAGGAATATGATTAAGGATATCCCTGGGTGGTTGGTAAATCTTATTATGTCTTCCTAAATAGCAGGGGTCATGGTAGGTAACATGGTGTACCCCTTCTAATGGCTTAGTCAGGTGTATCTTGCCTTCATTCAGAAGGTTAGAGATTATCTCTGTGTGGTGATAAACCTCATAATTTCCTCCAAACTGAGGATAGTCATGCTTAAGGGCATTATAACAATGGGGACAGGAGGTAATTGCCTTTTTAATCTTATAATTATTCATTACCTCTACATTTGTGGCGGCCATCATCTGGAAGAGATATTCATTTCCTAACCTACGGGCAGAGTCCCCACAGCAACCTTCCTCAGCACCCAGGATGGCGAAGCTAATGCCGGCTGCCTTGAGTATTTTGGACACTGCTATAGCAATCTTCTTATTCCTGTCATCAAATGATCCTGCACAACCCACAAAATAGAGGTATTCTACATCAGGATTTTCGGCCATGGTAGGAATGGGGAAATCGACCTCTTTAACCCAGTCTCCCCTCTTATGTGCTCCGATACCCCAGGGGTTGCTTTGGGTTTCCATATTCCTGAAGGCCAGCTGACCTTCAGATGGTATCTTGGCCTCTGTCAGAACCAGATAGCGCCTCATATCCACTATCTTGGGAATATGCTCGTTAAATACGGGGCATTCCTCCATACAGGCCCCACAGGTGGTACAGGACATCACTGCCTCTTCCTCGATAACATCAGGCATAAGTGGTTTCTCTAGGAGGCCTTCTGGATCCTCGATTTCTTGGCCCTTGTTTTTCTTAACCAGTAGCTTTCCCTTGGGTATTATGTGGAGTTTTAGGTGATGAATCACACCATAAGGGGTCAACGGCTTATCGGTAAGAAAGGCAGGGCAGTTGACCTGACAACGCCCACATTCTGTACAGGCATAGCTGTCAAAGAGCTGCTTCCAGGTAAAGTCCTCCATCTTGTTAACCCCATAATACTCGGCAGTCTCATCCTCCAAATCCAATTTGGAAAGGTAGCTGGTGGGGCGGTCTAATGAGCGAAAAAATACATTAGGGATAGCACCTAAGAGATGCATATGCTTTGAACGTGGCAGATAGGTCAAAAAATATAGTATAATAAGGGTATGTACCCAC
>DTXE01000302.1 GCA_012962595.1 Syntrophaceae bacterium
CTTTTTCTTTAAGATCATAAAATTCAGCCACAGTTTTAATGATTTTTTTAGGAGTAATTTTTCGTAATGGCGAAGTGGTGATCTTTTTTAAGATTTCTTCTGCTTTTTCTAAGGCGAGAGGTCGGTTTTCGATTTTTTGGTGGAGAATAAGACGATTGAGAGCGCCTTCCAATTCCCTGATGTTCCGAGTTATTTTTTCTGCGACGAGATGATAAATTTCGTCAGGAAAATCAATATTTTTTTCTTGAGCTTTGTTTTTAAGAATTGCTACTCGCGTTTCAAATTCCGGAAATCCAATATCAACAATCATTCCTCCTTCAAACCGAGAGCGTAATCTTTCCGCGAGAGCAGGAATGCATTTTGGCGCGCGATCAGAAGAGACAACTATTTGTTTGTTGTATTGATAAAGATCGTTAAAGATATGAAAGAATTCTTCTTGGGTTTTTTCTTTGCCAGCAAGAAAGGGTGACTTGAGGAGGAACTGTCTCAATATAGAAAAGGCCAAGAAGATCCTTGGCTGGAGGCCTGAGATTTCTCTTGAAGAAGGCCTCTTAAGGACTACTAAGCAACTTCTGAAAGACCGCTAGTGTAAGATATTCCTCTTGCCTTAGAGTAAAATTTTTGGTATGGAACCGTCCCATGCATTCTGAAAAGTACCATGTAGTGGTAGTTGGAGGAGGGCCCGTAGGGGCTGTAGCCGCACGAACAGCAGCAGAAAATGGAGCTAAGGTCCTAGTCATCGAAGAACACACCCAAGTAGGCAAGCCGGTTAAATGTACCGGGCTTATCAGTTTAAGATGTTTTGAAGGGGTAGGCATAGATGGAAGGGTTGTTTTAAGAGAAATTAAGGGTGGTTTTCTCTATGCCCCAAACGGAGAGCGTCTGTGCATTGAGGCTAAGGGACCCAAAATTCTAGTGATTGATAGGGCTGGCTTTGATCAGGCTCTCCTTGAAAAGACCAAAAATGTGGATGTCCATGTAAAGACCGGTGTCAGGGCCATTGGTCAGAATGATAACATATTAACTTTAATGGATAATGGTTATAAAAGGACGGTCCAGGCAAAGGTGATTATAGGCGCCGATGGACCATGCAGTCGAATAGCCAAATGGGCAGGTCTTCCTCCTCTCAAAAAGATGCTTTTTGGCCTCCAGGTTATCCTGCCTTATAAACCTGAAAGGGAGGATTTTCTTGAGGTCTTTTTCGGTAAAGAAATAGCCCCCAACTTCTTTGGCTGGGCTGTGCCAGCTGAAGAGGGACTGGCCAGAATCGGTCTAGCTACAGATGATGGGAAGAAAATGCGCTCCTGTTTGCAGAGGCTTTTGACAAGATTTTCAGGAAATATCTTAGAATATAATGTGGGTCTCATTCCCTTGGGAATCCGGGCAAGGACAGTTGCCGATGGTATTATGGTGGTGGGAGATGCTGCTGGTCAGGTTAAACCTACATCTGGTGGCGGCCTTTACACGGGTATTACCTGCGCAAAAATGGCTGGAGAGGTGGCTGCTAAATGTGCCTTAAATGGAGATACCTCAAAAGAGGCCCTTTCTGAGTACGAGCAAAGATGGCGAAGTCTTCTGGAAAGGGAACTATACTTTGGGATGTTAGCCCATAAACTCCTCTGCTATCTGTCTGATAAAGATCTGAACAGGATATTCAAAATTATGGATGACCCTGAAATCCTTGAAGCTATTGCCGATTATGGAGATGTTGATTATCCTAGCATATTGGCCAGAGAGTTTATCAAGAGACCCCGTTTCTGGGGCAGGCTTTTGAACCTCCTCCCATCCAATAGAATTGTGACTGGAATTTTGGACTTTTTCAAACCCTCCAAGACAGCCTGAACTAATCTGGCCCACTTCTTTCCCGAAAATTTTCCTTTCTAAATTCCCTCCCAAAATCAAGGTTTCTCTATGAGGTACAAGAGAGGGTTAAACCATCACATGTCTATAACTGGTTTTCACTCCTCTACCATAATCTCTGATTTTATGGACTCAAATATTTTATCCCCAATTCCTTTCACATTTTTTAGGTCGTCAATGCTCTCAAACGGCCCGTGAGCCTCACGGTATTCTATGATGGCATGTGCCTTCTTTTCCCCAATGCCTTTCAGAGTCATAAGCTCTTCCGCAGTGGCTGTATTAATATTGACCTTCTTTTCGGTAGCTAGTGCCGGTAGTGTCAGGAAGACACAGATGAGGGTGGCTAATATTAAAAATACTGTAAGCTTCCTATTCCTCATGTTCTCCTCCTTTCTCATGAATAAATGGATATAGGTTTAACCCTCCCTCAAAAAACAAGGGGGATACTAATTTGAATCCATAGTAAATGTCAATGGGAAAAATGGATGGTTATGAAATTTTTGGGATATCAAGGATGGATGGGCCCAAATTGAGCCTCATATAGCCTTTTATAGATCCCGTTTCTGGCTAGAAGTTCTGCATGTTTTCCTATTTCTGCAATCTCTCCATCATGAAAGGCCACTATCTTATGGGCATTTCTAATAGTAGATAACCTGTGGGCGATAACGAAGGTGGTCCTGTCTCTCATTAGATTATCCAGAGCCCTCTGAACCATAAGCTCCGATTCTGAATCCAGATCAGATGTGGCCTCATCTAAGATGAGGATGGAGGGATTTCTGAGTAATGCCCGGGCAATGGCAATCCTTTGTCTTTCACCTCCAGAAAGCCTCACACCTTTTTCGCCAATCAAGGTATCATAGCCTTCCTTCATTTTCACTATAAAATCATGTGCAAAGGCTAGCTTAGCAGCCTCAATGATCTCTTCAAAAGATGCCTCAGGCTTACCATAAGCGATGTTGTTCCTTACGCTATCATTGAATAGGATGGTTTCCTGAGTAACCACTCCAATCTGCTTACGTAGGGATTTAATGTCTATATCTCTTAGGTCATGACCATCGATCTTAATACTCCCCCTGGATACATCATAAAACCGAGGGATCAAATCACATAAGGTAGACTTCCCCACCCCACTAACTCCTACAAAGGCCACTAACTCACCCCTTTTTACATCCAGGTTTATATTTCTTAGGACCATTCCATCATGATGATTATACCTAAACCAAACATTCTGAAATTTTATATCTTGCTTGAATTCCTTCAACCTGTACACATGCTCCTTATCTACTATCTCCCGGGGAGTATCCAGGATTTCAAACACCCGCTCCATGGCTGCAACAGTCTTCTGGATAGTATTATTGATGCGGCTTAATTTTCTGATAGGGCCGTACATCATCATTACAGCGGTCATGAACGAAAAGAAGGTCCCGGGGGTAGTAGTGCCCTTTATTACCTGATATCCTCCATACCAAATAACTGCTGCAGCCCCTAAAGAGCCAATGAACTCCATTAGGGGTGAAGATATTTCCTCGGTTTTAACACTTTTCATAGCCAGATGGTATAGTTTTTGATTAACCCCTTTAAATTTTTGATTTTCATATTCCTCCATCCCAAAGGCCTTAACAATCTTAATTCCGGTGAATGCCTCCTGGATAACCCTATTTATTTCTGCCATCTTTTCGCGGCTCTTCCTGCCTAGTTTCCTAAGCCTTTCCCCAATCTTTTTCATAGGTATTAAAGCCCAAGGAAAGATTAGAAAGGCCAATAAAGAAAGCTTCCAGTCACGGTAAAACATCACACCTATCAAGGCAACCAGGGTAAATGCCTCGCGGATTAAATCCGCTATTACCCCAGATGATCCACTAGCTAACATGCCAACATCATTGGTAATTCTTGACATCAATACCGCTGAAGGATTTTTGTGGAAGAAGCTTAAGGGCATAGTCTGAATATGTTCATAAAGGTGGTCTCTTATATCCTTTACCACCTTCTGTCCCACATCCCGCATGAGGTATGACTGGCTATAGGTAGATACTCCCTTTATGAAAAAGACCATTAAGATGGCAAAGGGAAGTAATGTAAGCATGGTGAGATCTTTTTTCAAAAAAATCTCATCAAGGGCAGGTTTCACTAGCCATGCCACAGCCCCAGTACTAGCGGATATGACCGCTGCCAGAGAAATACCAATGGCCAGTTTAAACCAGTAGGGTCTCACGTACTTAAGGAGTCTGGCATACAGATTTGCCCCATAGTCTTCCTTTAAACCAATATTTCTAAACCACTTCATTTCCCTGAGTCCTTTAGTAAGGTTGTTTAGCAAGAATTTTAGGCTGTGTCAATCTTAGCCTTCTAGCCCTCTCTGAAGGATTCAGGCCCCTCATTTTTATGGATATTAAATATTACCTGAAACATTCATGACCTTCAGCCA
>DTXE01000303.1 GCA_012962595.1 Syntrophaceae bacterium
AATAGTAGCCAAAATTCTTTTGAGATTTTTCTTTCGGATGCCTTCAGTTATTGCTTGGTAATCCATAGGGCATTGGAAGATATTAGCCTCCCTGCCTATCCTATTTGGTGAATGGGCATCAGAATTGGATATTAACGTTATATGATCTAAGACAGAGAGTCTCCAATTCATCTGGGGGTCGGAGGATAACCCTGTTTCAATGGCAGATATAAATGGGGTCTGTTCTTCGAAACATTCCTCCAAAGAATCAAATCCAGAGTTTGCCCCAAACACAGAATACCATGGTGTCCAAGCATGGGCAGGTACAATGAGACAATCGCTTGATATATCCAAAATGAGCTTAACTAGATCCTTAGCGGGAAATCCAAAAGTAGGTCGGCCATCTGCTGATAGCTTTCCCAGCCTCCTCAATCTGGCATTGATTTTCTCAACCACTTCAAAGCTAGGGGCAAAGATGACATTATGAATTCTTCTAGTTTTGCCTTTATAGCCAAAAATATTACTGACCTCACAGGTCAAAATAAAATATGTACCTTCCGGGTCATCCTTGAGTACAAACAATCCATTACCCAGTGGCTCCAATTTAGTTTTTAATTCCAAAAAGTAGGTGGGGTGTGTGAAGTCCCCAGTCCCCAGTAACTTTATCCCCTTAAATTTGGCCCAGGTGTTAAGCGAGTCTAAATGCATGTCCTGGCTGGTGGCCCGACTATATCTGGAATGGAGGTGAAAATCGGCGATGAATCTCATAACTCCCACTATCTTATCCCTTGCTAGAGACCAAATATTGTTGAATTTCCTTAGAAGATATGACACCTTCCCTTACAATTCGAGGAGGGTCTAACGCTATATTTACAATGGTAGTGCCTTTTTTGCCTTGAGTAACTCCACCATCCAAAATAAGATCTAACTGGTGTTTAAAGGTCTTAAAAACGTCTAGGGCATTGACCAAGCCTAATTGTCCAGAAATATTGGCGCTAGTGGCCGTAATCGGTCTTCCCACGGCCCTCACTAACTCTAAGGCTACAGGATGGTTTGATATTCTCATACCAATAGTTCCCGTATTACCAGTGAGAATAGCAGGTACCTTTGGAGAGGCCTTAAAGATAATGGTTAGAGGTCCTGGCCAGAATCTTTTTATCAATTTCCTTGCCGATGGTGGAACATCAGATACCAGTTCTTTGAGATATCTCTGGTTCTCAATAATTACCAGAATGGGCTTTGAGGGATCTCGTTTTTTGATGTAATAGATTCTTTCTATGGCATGGACATTAAAGGCATCCACGCCTAGTCCATAGAAAGTTTCTGTGGGATAGGCTACTATCCCTCCTGCTGTGATAATTTGAGCTGCCTTAAAAATGAGTGGTTGGTCGGGCTTAGAGGAGTCTATCTTTTCAATTCGATTTCTCAATAACTGGTCCCTTTTTGAAAGGTTCATTATGTGACTGCTTGAAGTTTCATACAATTTTGATATTGTAGTATGGGACACTTAAATGTCTATGCAAGATGATAAGGAGGAGGTATGGTATCTGAGTTTCACCCTTCAAAATTGGCATTACTCACCGATCTTTATGAGCTCACTATGGCTGCCAGCTACTTCGAAAATAATATGTTTGAGCCAGCTACCTTCAGTCTTTTTGTTCGCAAATACCCACCCAACCGACACTATTTTGTTTCTGCTGGGCTTGCAGATGTCCTAACCTTCTTAGAAAATTTTCAGTTTACTCAAGACGACTTAGCCTATTTAGACACTATGGAGATGTTTTCGCCTACTTTCTTGGACTATCTGGAAAAGTTACGTTTTGAGGGCGATGTATATGCCATACCTGAAGGCAACATCTTCTTCAAAAATGAACCTATTCTAGAGGTTACTGCTCCCATTATACAGGCCCAGTTAGTGGAAAGCTTTATCATAAATGCCATTAATTTGCAAACTGTAATTGCCACCAAGGCATCACGGTGTATTTATGCCGCAAGGGGGAGATCCCTGGTGGACTTTTCTCTAAGACGAACCCAAGGGGTGGATGCGGGGATAAAGGTAGCCAGGGCAAGTTATATAGGTGGTTTTGGCGGAACCAGCAACACACTGGCTGGTAAGATCTATGGGATCCCTGTTTTTGGCACTATGGCCCATTCCTACATCCAGTGCTTTGAGCATGAGCTAGATGCCTTCCTTGCCTTTGCGCACACATTTCCTAAAAATGCTGTCCTGTTAATTGATACCTATAATACTATCGCTGGAGCCCACAAGGCGGTGAATGTGGCCAAAAAGATGCAGGCGAAAGGGGAAAAATTGAGGGGCGTGCGATTGGATAGCGGCGATGTAGCTAAACTGAGCAAAGAGGTACGTGGTATCTTTGATGAGGCGGGTTTGAAAGATATTATGATATTTGCCAGTGGAGGTTTGGATGAGTTTAAAATCGCCCATGTGGTTAGGCGTGGATGTGAGATAGATTCTTTTGGTGTAGGAACCAAAATGGGTGTCTCGGCCGATGCTCCCTATTTGGATATGGCCTACAAACTGGTTAGGTATGCGGGCAAGCCGGTTATGAAATTGAGTCCGGGAAAGATTACTCTGGTAGATAAAAAACAGGTTTTCCGAATTTTAGATTCTGATGGCAAATTTAAGAGGGATATCATTGGCTTGAGGGATGACCATATTGAGGGGGCCAGCCCTTTGCTTATACCGGTAATGGCGCAAGGACGTATGTTGGGAAGGCAACCTGCCCTTACAGAAATCCAGAAGCACTTTTTGAAAGAGTTCAAAAATTTAGATGAACGGTATAAGGTGTTGGAAGGCCCTGTGGAGGAATATCCTGTAACATTGAGTCCCAGATTACAGGAATTACAAGACCGTGTAGAACATCAGATTATTGAGAAGGAATTGGGGGAGAGCTAAGAAAGAAGTGTGCTGGCATTTTTCATCTTTGCTTTTGTGCCATGTTAACTGAAGTGTGGCCAAAACCAGGACTTTCCCCAAAAACGCTGGTTGACTTTGTTAAACATATTGATCATTGGAGATAAATAGGGACACAGAGCTTGTCTAAAAACTATGGCATCTGATCACCGAATATGATAGAGTTAAGGCAATTGCAAACTCTTCATGGAGGTAATCTAATGCCTTTAAGACCTTATGATCAAGATCAGATGTCTCTTCTTCCTCCGAGTCTGAATGAATGAGAAGATCATCCGGTAAGGGCATTTTCAGAAATAATAGATAGAATCGATATAACCAGTTTTAGAGAACCGAAGGAAGAAGGTCGGCCTGCATACCATCCGAAGATGATGATAAAAGTACTTCTCTGGGGATATGCCACAGGTGTTCGTTCAAGCAGAAAGATAATGGAAGCAAGGTCAGGGCTAACTGTGGCATAGATACTTTCAAGAAGTTAGAGGACTGAGAAAAGGCTCTGAGAGAGGCTATAAGTGAGGCTGAGAGGATAGATAAAGAAGAAGA
>DTXE01000304.1 GCA_012962595.1 Syntrophaceae bacterium
CTACATCTCGTAGCGTCATTCCTCTGTGGTGACAGGTCGGAGGCAAATGGCGGGACAGAGCCACGCCGCTACGTTTGTTTTGTGAACAAGCAAGATTTATTTAACAATGCAGTATGTCTATTGCAATGAAAAAGTATAGCACAATCTCCAAAGAAAAGAAACAAAAATATCAACAGAAATTCCCCACGCAAGAATTCGGGACGGAAATTCTCTCATGGGAGAATTTGTAAAATATCAAAAAAAGCTGTTGACATTAGAATATCATTTTGTGTATAATAGTTTTGTTTTTAACCTCATGGTTCGTTTCTTTTCAGGAAGATAATGAAGGAAAAAGTGGAAGCTGTTTTCTTTTCCATCCTTTCCGTTTATTCTCACCAATCATCGCTTTGACGATGTATCTTAAAGTATAAATCTTTGTGGATTAACTCAATAAAATTTTGCAAATCCGAATTTTTGCGTCATATCCTCCACTGAAAATCTGATGATTATGAAACCTAAAAATAATTTTGTCGTATATAATAAAAATCAAAACTATTGGGAGGTAAGCTCATGGTCGCCATAGAAATTCTCATTGGCATGATATGTTCATTGATGGGCATTGCTTTAGGATATGTAACTATATTAAGTCTGTTTACAGGAATACAGTTGTTTTCTAAGAGAATAATTATCAGTCCTGATTCTGAAGAAACAACAATCCAGCAAAATCCGAGCATATAAGAACTTCTGCAATATTGGAATGATGGATAAGTTATGGAAGGCATGTTCATTTGGCGAACCTCAATATGGTACGCCCAACCTTCCATTTTTCCATCCTTTCTCACAACAGCTTAATACCATCGCCATCCCATTGATTGATATTGGAACGTGGCATCTTCTACATTCACATTACTTCTCCGAAGATTATCTCCATCCAACATACCTATGTCCCCATTCTCCTTGCACCATGATATCAAAAGCGAACGCCATTCCTTCGCTTCACGGCTTCCGCAGTGACCCTATCGGGTTCGATAGGAAAGGGAATACTTGCCCCTTCCAGCCTCTAAAGGGCTGGCTTTCCCCTTCCTGCTCACCTCGATGGGTTCCCCACTGCACACATATAATCTTCGCTCAGAAATAATGGGTTCCACTCAGAAGTCAGGAAACTCCGGGAAAATGATAAATTGACTTTCTCCATAAACCCATGATAATTCCTCCTAGTTGGCATAACATAGTTAAGTCAGCATTATCCTCTAGACAGGTCAGTTCTGATATTCTATTATGCCTATTATGCCTATTTATCTGAAGGAATTAGGGGGTTTGCATGTTTGAATTTATAGCCAAAGGTGGATTTTTAATGTTGCCCATAATATTTTGTTCTATTATCTCCCTTGCTATCATATTAGAAAGGGGCTGGCACCTCCATCGGGCAAAGGTGGATACCAAAAGTCTATTTTTTCAGGTAGAGAGGTATATTAAGGAAAAGAGGCTTAATGATGCTCTAGATCTATGTATAAGGACACCCGGTCCAGTAGCAAAGGTTTTAGCAGTGGGTATAGAAAACCATGAAAACAACCCCCAAGGTAGGGAAATGGCTATCAGCAGGGCGGGTTCACAGGAGTTGAGAAGACTGGGAAAGAACCTGAGAAGCCTGGCAATAATTGCAAATGTCACACCCTTACTGGGTCTTTTAGGAACGGTCACCGGAATGATTAAGGCTTTCATTAAGATTCAGGAGTTGGCCGGAAGAGCGGATGCTACTGTTTTGGCTGGAGGTATATGGGAAGCCCTTATTACCACTGCTGCAGGACTCATAGTTGCCATACCGGCCATGTGTGCTCATCAATATTTTGAAGGACGTATAGATGACATGGCTTTAGAGATGAAGGAAGTGGTTTCTGGGCTATTTGAGCTTATAAAAAGTAAGGATTAAAGTGTATGGAATTTGAGAAGAGAAAAAAGGCATCTATCCATTTAAATATTGCTCCCCTCATAGATGTGGTTCTTTTGCTTTTGATCTTTTTTATGTTGTCCTCACATTTCATGATGCTTCCGGGATTAAAGATCAATCTTCCCTCTGCAACCACTGCTAAAGTGGAGCCGGAAGAAGAGGTAATCATTTCTATAACCAAAGAAGGGATTCTGTATTTAAATGGAAAGGAAACAAGCCTTAAATCTTTACCCACTCTGCTTAAGGAAAAGATAAGTAAAACCCAAAGGGAGTCTGTTACAGTTAGAGCAGACGAGAGTATCCCCTTTGGCTTAGGGATAAAGGTTATGGATATAGCAAGATTGGCAGGATTCAATCATGTAACCATCGCAACCAAAATAGAGGAATAATCCTCGTCCTCCAAAACTCAGAATAAAACTTAGATGATTACCTATTTTATTCAGTAAAACGTTTTATGGACGCACCAATCAGCCTTATAGATTCTCACGCCCATCTGGATGAGATTGACGATCTTGAGCAGTCATTAAAAATGGCACGGGACCTTGGCATTCAGGCAATTGTTGCCGTTGGTGTAGATTTGGCATCTAACAGAAAGACTTTAAAAATTGCTAAAGAAAACCGAGGCTATGTCTACCCTGCCATTGGTTACCACCCTTGGGATATAGAAGAGAAAGATATCCAAGAATGCCTTGCCTTTATTGGGGACCATATAGATGATTGTGTGGCTATGGGGGAAGTAGGGCTTGATTACAAAACAAAGGTTAAGAAGGACCTCCAAAGAAGGGTGTTTCAAGCACTTCTTAAGATTTCCTATGATCATAAAAAACCGGTTATTATCCACTGTAGGTATTCACATCAGAGGGCCTATGAAATGATAAGGGAGGTGGGGATTGCCTCAGCCGTATTCCACTGGTATACAGGGCCAATTGACCTTTTAGATAAGATTATAAAAAATGGATACTTCGTCTCGGCTACTCCAGCACTGACCTATAGCCCACCACACCAGGAGGCCATAAGAAAAGCACCCTTGGAGAGGATACTCTTGGAGACCGACACACCTGTGGTCTATGGAAACCATGAATCGAGACCCAAGGATGTGAGGACCACGCTTAAAGAAGTTGCCCGTATCAAAAAGATAGAGGTTGAGGAAGTTGCCTATCTAACTACCAAGAATGCATGCCAATTTTTTGGCATCACGCTGCACTTACATCTTTGAAGTTCTCAGTTTTGCTTAATTTTTTACTTCTCACTTATTATCTCTTCGCTTCCCTCTTTATCCTCACCTTCCAAAACAGGCTCTGAAATACTATACCCCTCAGTTAGCCATTCTCCTAAGTCAATCAACTTACATCTCTCCGAACAGAAGGGCCTAAAAGGATTACCTTCCCAATTAGTAATCTCATGGCATATAGGACACTTAATCTTCATATCAGACTACTGTAGATCAAAAAACGCCTTTTCAACTTAGAGTTTTCTTAATGGATAAGCTTTCCTATTCTATTCCACTTAATACTGAAGTTATCCCATGACCAATATATAATAAATGCCTTGCCTTCTATATCCTTAAGCTTTACAAATCCCCAAAAGCGACTATCTCTGCTGTTATCTCTATTATCTCCCATAACGAACACGGCATCCTTAGGCACGGTCACAGGACCAAAGTTATCGCGGGGTTCAATTCTCTTGGGGAATATAAAGTTGTCATTATGAACCCCATATGGATCATTAAAAGGCTTGCCGTTTATGTAGACCTTCTTATTCACGATTTCAACAGTATCTCCCTCTATGCCTATAACCCTTTTAATAAAGTCTTTACTCCTATCTTTTGGAAAAATAAAGACTATGACATCACCACGTTTTGGCTTTCTTAAAGGTATTATGGTCTTGCGAATGAAGGGAATTTTCACTCCATATATGAACTTGTTTACCAAAATATGATCACCTACCTGTAGGGTGGGAACCATAGAGGCTGAAGGAATCTTGAAGGCCTGAACTACAAAGGTTCGGATAAATACCGCCAAAATGATGGCTATCAAAATGGCTTCGGCATACTCTCTTATAATGCCCTTTCTTTTAGTCTCCTTCTGGGTATTCACTAGAATTCCCCCTCAATATCCTAGCACATAAGCCAGGTGACTCCTCTTTCAATCTTTTTACTTGTTATCTTTGAAGCATATTTAGCGGCTGCTAAAGGGTCCTTTTTGTCTTTAAACCTTGCAACCAGATATGATGAAATAAATATATCACCTGACCCTGTAGCGTCACCCACCAAGGCCCTGGGACACGGAACATTAAAAATTGTCCCATCCAGATATATCATAGACCCCTTGCTTCCACAGGTTACAATTATTTCGCTTATATCATATTCCCTGGCAATGGACCTCATGCCATATTGGATATTATTACTCTCGCTTAATGTAACCATTTCCTCTTGATTGGCCTTTAATACATCGATAGCACCCAACACCTCTCCCTTATTCCTCCAGGGTCTGAGTTGAACATTTCCATCACTGTCTACTTCTCTGAGATATCCTTGAATATCAAGACTAAGGACAGAATCAAGGTTTCTTTCAAGATAACTCACAGTTTCTATGGCAATATCTTTCTTATGAATAGGCCCTAAGTGAATAATATCACATGTGGCAATTTTATCGGGAATATCTGAAGGTGTAATGGGGTCGGAAAGGTATGGTATGAATTGCACTCTTTTATTGATGTCTGTCTGATTATAGATATTCTCGCAACTGGTGGTGTACCTGCAGTAGCTCGAAAATATGCTAACACCAACTCTTCTTAACTCTTCCAAAATATGCTCATCTGCTTTTGCCAGCTTTGTGATAATAGTGGCCTTCGCACCTAGCTTGACCAGGGTTAAACTGGAGTAATATACGGTACCACCGATACACCTTTTTGATTTTTCCCCAATCCTGATGAGATCCTTTGTAATAGATCCAATAACTGCCAAGTTATTTTTCATGTGAAAATAGCTCCTCTAATTTAAATTCCAAATCCCAAGCATCAAATACCAAACATTGTTTTGGATTTGAGATTTGGGATTTGGTATTTTGAATTTCAATCCATGCCTATATTCCATTTTCATATTTCTTTGTGGCCCAAAGGGCCATGAGGGTTTCATGGGATTTAGATTGAGGAAAGTGGGTAATAGGTTGGCACAAGAGCCGTTGACAAAAGTGGGTTGAGCAAAATTCCACAGACTATCTTCTAACCATTAGCTCTTGGCTCTCTGCTGCTTCAGGCAGGGACGATAACTGGCTCCCTGAGAAGCAATTTGATGGCCTCTTTTGCCGTTTCGGCAAGTTCGGGATGGGTCTCTTTAAGGCTTACAAGCTGGCGTAAGTTATCAGCCGTACGGTAAATCAGCATGGCCAAGTCCCCTTCATCCAATCCAGAAAGACTCACCACCTCTTGCCAATTTACACCAGAGGCCCAGATATAAATGGTAGCAGCAGGCCAGAACTGAATTGGAGGGGTAGCAAAACCCCACTTCACTTTCCTTTCCCTCAAAGGGCTAAGGACACTCCTCAGATCCAAAAAGCCCTTCCTGAGATGTGGATCGGTACCGGTCATCTCTAAATCTACTTCCCTTTCCTTCTCAGTCACAAAAGGGGCAATCAAAGCGGCAAGGAGCGCAGGATGTTTTTTAGGAAAGGCATCTTTACGAATTCCCTCTGCAATCATAAGTGGCTGATCTAGTCTCAGTTTTGAGGCCCATATACCATCAGGGGTCAAACTTCCATCATGGAGAACAAACCCCTCTGCCTCCAAAAACTTTAAATGTCGTAAGAAGGAAGGCCATAGGTGGGAGTCCCTCTTTTTTGTTCTGCCAAGCTTCTGGAAGGTAGCCAAAGAGAGCTCTAAGATTTCACGTACCTCATCTGGCCTATGTGAAAGGAGTAGGTTTAGAACCATGGAGAAGTTTATATAAATTTGACTCATGACCGGTTCAGGGGGGGAGCTTAAAAGTCCATGAATAAGCGGAATATCTTGGTGGGGACCTGGAACTACCAGGGCAAACCCAATCTGATCCATCCCTCTTCTGCCTGCCCTACCGGTCATTTGAAGAAGGTCTGTGGCCGTAAGGTCTACGAATTTATGTCCATTAAAGCGGTCACTTTGCATGATAGCTACAGTTCGGGCGGGGAAATTTACCCCGGCAGCCACAGTGGAGGTGGAAAAGATAGCATCAAGCAGACCTTCCTGCATAAGCCTCTCCACTAGAAGTTTCCAATGAGGAAGATGTCCTGCATGGTGGGAGGCTACCCTGGCTTCCGTAATATACTTAAGATGAGAATGCTCTTTCAAAAAAGGGTATCTGTCAAGGAACTTAGATACCTTGGCTTTTAAAAGATTTGTTTTTTCAGGATGCCATTGGTTAACAGGTGGGAAACATTGACCTAAGGCCTTATCACAATCCACCCTGGATTTTAGAAAAAATACCGCGGGTAGTAGGTTCAAATGTCTCATAACTTCCAGAATTTTTCGAAAAGGCTGCGATGACCCTTTTCCTCTGAATCTTCGAGGAGGAGTTTTTTCCACAAAATGGCGTACCTTGGGCCAGAGACCTTTGGAATTTGAGAGCGGAGTTACCTCTCCATCAGGAAACAAAAATATAGGATAAAGGGGTACTGGCCTTTCCTCAGCTATAACCGTAAGACAAGGCTTACCTCTCACAAATTCAAGCCAAGAAGCTATCTCTTGAGCGTTTTCCACGGTGGCTGAAAGAAGCAAGAGTTTCACCCGTGGGGGAAGATAAATGATAACTTCCTCCCAGACTACCCCCCTTTCAGAGTCACCCAAATAGTGGGCTTCATCCATAATTACCAGATCGGTAGACAAATCTTCTCCTTGATACATGGCATCATATAGCTGATTACGAAGTATCTCGGTGGTACCAACAATGATAGGTGCGGTGCTATTTTCCTTGCGATCCCCAGTTAGAATACCCACATTTTCTTGACCAAAGGCTTGACCAAACTCCTCATATTTGGAGTTAGAAAGGGCTTTAAGAGGAGAGGCATACCAGGCTCGCCTCCCGGTCTGCATAAGGTTCTCCATAGCCTTAAGGGCGATCCAGGTCTTGCCTGACCCTGTGGGAGCAGAGACTAGGACATCACCCTTTTCAAGTTTATCTAAGGCTTCAAGTTGGAAGGGATCAGGCCTAAAAGGAATGGGCTCTGGAATTCCAATCCTCTTTAGAACCCTTCTAAGCTTAGGGCAGGCTCTGGGGCGAAAGGAAACCTTTTCTTTCCTTACCTTAGGGCTTGTCCTTCTTGCAAAAATGATTCTCCTTTTAGGTTTCTTCCTCACCATTTTTTAAAATCTACGCTTTTGCCTCAATTTTCTGGCCTCTCTTTTCCAACTTTTTTTCCTCTTATATTTAAAGGGCTCCTTGGTCAAATCGAGAAAGAAAGAACCAGGAAGCTCTCTTACCTCTTTGGTCTTCTTCTCTTTGGGCCTTTCTATGTTTAGTTTTTTGAGTGAAGGCCCCACGATATATTCTGTGGAAACATAATCTACCAGGTATATAAGTTCGTTGGCTCGGTAGAAGACAATGCCATCTTCATATGCTCTCTTGGCTTGGATCTCAAGGAGAACGGGCTCAGGGTCTCTGCGTCGCCCCATGCGTAGAGCTAGCTCCTTTTGGGTAGTGAGGTGGACATATTGCCGGCCCATGGGCTTAAGGCCTTCCCCAAGGATAACGGGATATGTCTTTCTTCGAGTGCCATGAAATAGTATCTTGGGAGGCTCTGTAGGCTCATAGGTAATCTTTATGGGAACCGAATGGCCATAGTAAGCCCTTATTTTCCCCTCTCTTATCTCAAAACGTTGCTTGTCACATGTATTCACCACCTCTTGCAAGTATGGCATTCTTACGAAAGACCACCCCTCTTCTTCCACAATGGCCCTATGAAGCTCCTTAAGGGACACGAATCCTTCCTCATCCAGAACCAGGCCGAATTCATCTGGCCGGTGGCGCAGGATGTAGGACATCAATTTACTCAACTTCTTACGGGTAAATTTGTCCATGGGATTTAAAATGCCTGAGAAATAAACCTAACGCCTTCGGACAAACTTAAAAAATCTCTGACCCCGTGGAATAAAAGCTGCCGAGGGTAGGAGATATTAACACTAAAGTAGAAAACCGAAAATAGTAGCCATTGATGAAATCATTATTCAAACCATATAAACCTAACCCATGGCCATCTGTGTAATCCGTGTCTAAAAAGGAAATTACCATGCTTTCATGTGAAAATAATTCCTCTAATTTGGAGGCAGGAGGGTTTCTTTTTAAATTCCAAATCCC
>DTXE01000305.1 GCA_012962595.1 Syntrophaceae bacterium
AAATTCATTCCCTATATAAGCACATTAAACCTAGATAATGTGTATTTCCATACGCTGGATTAATGTCGAAAGCACATCACCTAATAGTTTTCCTGACGGTCTTTCTATCAATCCTTATTACTCCAATTTCCTCTGCCCGAGATATCTCATCTGAGGTCAAGAGGGATATTTTGGCTATTTATGATAGCACAGAACAAAATATGGATCGATGTGATAAGACCCCAATCCATCGACTGGCGGAAATGGTACTTAATCACCTGGGTATGAAGGTTTACTATCTTGATATTGCTACCGAAAGACTTCCAGATGACAACGGTATGAAAAGATACACAGGGATAATAACCTGGTTTCAGGATGAAAAGATGAAAAGGCCCGAAGAGTATATAAACTGGCTCTTGCAGCAAGGAAAAGCAGGCTGTAAGTTGGTGATTTTGGGAAACGTAGGTGCCTTTCAAGATGCAGATAGTGGGAAGTGGGTATCTTTGGATTCCATAAACAAGGTATTTGGAATATTGGGCCTCAAATATTCAGGACTCTGGACAGATAATTGCCACCTACTTGAATTTACAGAAGTGAATCCCGATTTTTTTAACTTTGAAAGGGAATACAAGGTAGTCCCTGAATCCTATATAAAGGTAAGGTCTTTAGATTCGAGAAACCTGGTTATTTTGAAGATAAATCGAAAGGACATTAAGGATGGAGAAAGTCATCTGGTAGTGATATCTAGAAATGGTGCCTATGCATATGAGCCCTTTATATACTACCGCGGGAAGCAAACCGGTAAGACCATGTGGTATCTAAATCCTTTTCGTTTCTTCGAAACGGCCTTTGGGCTGAAAGGAATTCCTCGTTTGGATACCACGACCTTGTATGGAAGCCGCATATTTTACTCCCATATAGATGGAGACGGCTTTACCAGCATCTCAGAGGTAGACAAAAAATCCCTTTCAGCCACCATTATTCGTGATCAGATTATCAAAAAATATCCCTTACCCATTACGGCCTCAGTTATTGTGGGTGAGATCGATCCTTCACTTTTAGGTTGTGAAAGGGCGGTTCAGATTGCAAGATCTATATTTGCCCTTGATAATGTAGAGGCAGGCTCCCACTCCTATTCCCACCCTTCTACCTGGGAGGAAGACCATTCAAAACTGGGAAAAAAACAGCCACTTCACGATCTCGCTATACCTAATTATAATCTTTCACTGGATAAAGAAATCAATTTTTCTGTGGACTATATTAACAAGATGTTACTTCCACCTGGGAAGGAGGTTAAGATTTATCAATGGTCAGGGAATTGCCAACCTTCTAGCCAGGCCTTAGAGATGGTTAAAAAGTTAGGGATAAAGAATATCAATGTCAATTTTGGTGCCATAAGCTCTCAATTTCCATCTTACTGTTATGTGCCTCCTCTTATACGCCAGGTTGATGGGAGGGTTCAGTATTATCCATCCACCACCA
>DTXE01000306.1 GCA_012962595.1 Syntrophaceae bacterium
ACGGAGTAGATACCACTAGATTTTATCCTCTTAATAAGAAAGAGGCACGTATAAAACTTGGTTTACCCTTAAATAACAGGATAATCTTAGGCGCCGGGCATTTAATCGAAAGAAAAGGTTTCCATCATCTCATCGATGCAATTCATATCTTGGTGGAACAAGGAAAATACCATGATATTCTGACCGTAATCGTAGGTGAAGGAGACTTTAGAGGTAATTTAGAACGACAAGTAGCACGACTCAAACTTGAGCTATATGTTAGGCTAGTAGGAATTAAGCCTAATGAGGAACTGGTTTACTGGTATAATGCAGCAGATATTTTCTCCCTGGTAAGTTCTAGAGAAGGCTGGCCTAACGTATTATTCGAATCATTGGCTTGTGGTACCCCGGTCGTAGCTACAGCAGTTGGGGGAACACCAGAAGTGATAAATTCGGAAGAATACGGTTTATTAGTGCAAAAACAAGAGCCTAGACAAATTGCGGAAGCCTTAGAAAAGGCGTTGGAGAAAAAGTGGGATACAAACAGGCTTATTAAATATGCCCGGGAAAACACCTGGGACAAGGTAGCCAGGAAGGTTCTGCTTGAATTTGAAAAAATCCTTAGCCACAAATAGATTATACTACACTTCTTAACCGCAAGGCCAAAAGGAGCAGTTGACGTGAAAATTTGTGTAATAGGGTTAGGCTACGTAGGTTTAGTTACCGCTACCTGTTTTGCTGATATGGGGAATGAGGTGATATGTATCGACCGGCTGGAGGAGAAGATAGAAGGTCTCAAAAATGGCATAATTCCTATTTATGAACCAGGGTTGGATGTTCTGCTTAAAAAGAACTACCAGGATGGTAGGTTGAGGTTCACCAGTGATCTGAAAGAGGTGGTTGCCGAGTGCCTCTTGTTATTTATTGCAGTCAACACCCCGTCTAATGGTGATGGTTCCGCCAACCTCACCCACGTCCTTGAGGTAGCTAAGGGAATTGGGGTGTATATGGAAGAGTATAGGATTGTAGTAAATAAGTCTACTGTTCCCGTGGGGACTGGAGAGAAG
>DTXE01000307.1 GCA_012962595.1 Syntrophaceae bacterium
GGCAGGCCAAATGACGTAATTACCCAATGACGCTGAGGAATCAAAACATTCTCTTCTTTAGTTCCGATGATTGGCATAGTGGCCTTAAGACCAGCAAATACCATATTGCCAGCCGATTGACACCAGCCAACAAAGTGCTTTTCATTAATTCCATAGGTCTCAGGCGACCTACCATTTCAGCCCATGATGGAATGCGGATACTCCATAAACTGAAAAGCTGGCGACAGGGTCTAAGGGAGGTAAGGAGGAACCTATTTGTCTATACACCCATCCTTCTCCCATTCCACGATCTTAAAATCTCCCAGGTACTTAATCCTCAAATTCTTTCTATTCAGATTAAACATGTGATGAATAAGCTCAATATGACCAAAAACCCCTTGATATGGACCTTTCTCCCTAATACGCTAGGAGTATTAAAGCATTTCCCTGATTCCAAAGTGATCTACCATTGTGTAGACTACATGTGTGCCTTTGATGGAGTTCCGTCTGAAGTCATAAGGAAAATGGATCAAAACTTATTAAGAAAAGCCGATCTGGTCTTTACTGTTTCCAATCGACTCTATCAACTCCATAAACAAATCAACCCAAAAACTTTTTATATGCCTCACGGAGTGGATGCAGAACTATTTAGCAAGGCATTAAGAGATGGGATCGTCCTACCAGAAGACTTGGAAAATATTCCCAAACCTATAATTGGCTGCTATGGCCTGATATCGAGAGATTGGATTGATTATAAGCTATTATCTTACCTTGCCAATTCTCACCCCGATTGGTCAATCGTAATGATTGGTAAGATAGATGAAAAAATGGAAAATCTCCCTCAATCTAAAAACATATATTATTTAGGTCTAAAGCTATATGAGGAATTATACAAATATAGTAGGTTTTTTGACGTGGCTATTATTCCATTTAATATTAATCAGCTAACAATCCATTCTAATCCTTTAAAGGTTTTGGAATATCTTGCTGCCGGTAAACCCGTGGTCTCCGTTGCTATTCCGGAAATAACAAAGCTAGGAGATCTGGTAAAAATCGCAAGTAACTATAAGGAATTTACATCTCATGTTGAAGAATCATTAAAAGAGGACTCTGAAGAATTAATTAAAAAAAGAGCCACTTACGCCAGAAAACACTCCTGGGAGCA
>DTXE01000308.1 GCA_012962595.1 Syntrophaceae bacterium
CTGGCCGATGCGCCTTCTCTGGAAGTCGAGCCTCAGATCAACGAGTTTGAATTCAAGCACGACGCCTTCGATGGCTTGCCGGAAGAAGAAGAGCCCAATTATGCATCAGTTGATTTAGGAAACAATGTATTTTTGACCCTTCAATATAATCCCAACCCACTTCCCCCTTCAGATAACACAGCATATACGCTACGGCTACGCCTTGCCCTTCAGGACATTGCTCCCTTCGGTCGCAACGTCGTATATGCTGGTGACGTTATCGGAAATCGCCCAATAATATTGGAGGTATGGACATGAGAAAATATAAGGTTGTTGACATATCAGAAAAGCAACTAGAGGAAATGGTAAGGAAAGTCCCGGATTTAATCGAAGATGGATTGAGGTATGTTGACCATCAAAAGAGAACAGAACGAGGGCCTCTTGATGTTCTATTTGCTGACTCTGGCAATGCCTTGGTTGTGGCTGAATTGAAAGCAATAGAAGATGATGCAATGCTCGTTCAGGGCATTGATTACTATGATTATATTACTACCAACATTGAAGGATTCGCAAGAGCATACAAAGATAAAAAGATCGATCCAACACAAAAGCCACGGCTATTTTTGATTGCTCCAAGCTTTTCTGTTTCGGTACTCAACAGATGTAAGTGGATCGATATTCCAATCTCTCTTTTCACATTCCAATGCATTGCATTTGAGGATAACCTAAAAGAGATCATACCAGTATTTAAAGAGATAACCATCCCTTCGAGATTGCAACCTATAGAGGTCTATACAATCGATCAAAGATTAGATTATATTACTGATACGAAAGTTAGAAAAACTGTTGAAGAACTGCTGAAGGAAATCAAAGAATGGGATAAGGACAATATACTCATTGAGCCAACTAAATATGATATCTCAATAAAGGTTTCGGGAAGAGTCTTTTCATATCTAGGTCCCAGGAGGAAGCACTTTATCATTTACACCTATGATAGCGAAAATAAATGGACAGGTTTTCCAATACAACAGACTGAAGATTTGGAGGAGGTGAAAATTTTACTAAAAAGTAATTATGAAAAGTTCAAATAAAGCGACTTCCGATAACAGAGCATATCTGGCTTTGGCTAATGCCTTCGTCCAAATTTACTCCCTTCAGTTTCAAACTTCAGATATGCTCAAATCGTTATATGCAATTTCGGCTATAAACTTCTATCAAAATCTTGAGAAAATAGAATGAAGGAAAC
>DTXE01000309.1 GCA_012962595.1 Syntrophaceae bacterium
CCTGAGTTCATCAATAACGCCATTAAGCGTCTGGGATGAAATATGTTCATATCGCCCTATGCTAACATCTGTATTATACGAATTGATAGCCCCCGTCTTGTTTAATGTGTTTTCTTTAACTCCATCTACATAGATTACCATTTCTGAGCCATTGTAAACGCCAACTACATGATACCATATTCCTGTTAGCGGTGAGGTTATACTCTCAACTACACTCTTTGTGCCCTCTGTGGTCAATTCGAAACCAAAATTATCGCCTTCACTATCCAGTGTTAGGGCATACTGCTGGTACGGGGGTGTTGATGCAATGCAGGGCTTTGATATAATCTTATCCCATGCACTTTTACTATCCAATTTGATCCATGTCTCTATTGTAATTTCATCTTTCGGATTCAGGCTGTTAGAATCACCAACTTCTACATAATCATCTACACCATCGAATTTTAATGCGGAGCCGAATTTTCCGTCTACAAAAGATGCTCCATTTATAGTTCCATGATTGCCATTGCCCGAATAATCTATTGCATCGCCATTGAAGTGCCACCATGCTGCTGTTCCTGCTGCTGCCTGGTATTCTCTACTAATAACAGATAAATTCTGGCAGTTTAGCAAGGTCTGATTTGCAGTAGAATCAACAGATAAAAGACATGTCACTAAAGGTTTATCCGCAGTGAAGTTGAGAGGAATGATTTTACTGGTATATGTTTTGTTCTCAGGAGTTTGAATGGTTATGATTGGTGGTATCTCATTTGTTACGGTGATATAATCCGGTTTTGTCTCCGTATCGCTATCCCCGTCACTTTCGTAGACCGTTAATGTTACTGTATATACGCCATCCTCGGCATACACATGCGCTGGGTTCTGCTCCATGCTGTCGGTTTCGCCATCGTTATCGAAGTCCCATTCCCACGCCGTGATTCCATCGTATGAAGTTGAAATATCGGTGAAAGCAACTGTTAATGGTTCTGGTCCACTGGTGGGCGTTGCAGTGAAATCAGCGGTAGGTTCGGTATCGGCGATTGTTGCTGTTGTGGTATTTGCATCGGTTGCACCATTATCATCAGTCACGGTTAAAGTGACGGCATAGGCGCCATTTTGAGTATATGTATGCGTTGGATTTACTCCGGTTGAAATGTTTCCGTCGCCAAAGTACCACTCATAAGAGGCTATGCTGCCATCTGGGTCGTAAGAACCGCTTCCGTCAAATGTTACTGGAATTCCTTCTGTGCCTGTATAAGGTCCATTCGGGTCTGCAACAGGATACTGGTTTCCTTGCTCTATTATTTTCAAATCCTCCGCAGCCTCTGTTGACCACGCACCGTCATCGTCCTGTACCCTGAAGTAGATCGTATGCGTTCCCGCAGATAACTCAGACGCCGGTTTGCTGAATGAACTGGCAGTGCTCAACTGACCATCTAAGCTCGATCTCCAGTTATACGCATTAACAAAACCATCTGTGTCAGTTCCATGACCTGTGAATGATACGGTGTCTTCCCCTTGCTCTGC
>DTXE01000310.1 GCA_012962595.1 Syntrophaceae bacterium
CCTTTGCCTTTTTAATAAGTAGACGATTGATTCCCTTTTGCGAAAGGGTGTGTTTTCCCTCTTTTTTCCCAGCATAAATAATTTGGCAACCTTCTTTGACAAACTTCAAAAGATCCTCATTGGCCAAATGGTCATATACCACTACATCAGCTCTTTTTAGACATTCCATGCCTTTGATGGTAATGAGGTCTAGGTCTCCAGGTCCCGCACCGATTAAATATACTTTACCTAGGGCCGTCAACGCCTCCCTCCGTATACCTCATCTAAGATATTTTGCGCCCCCTTACGTAAAAGCCTCTCTGCCAGTTCCTTACCTAATTCTTGAGCATTGCTGGGTTCACCCTCAATCTGATCTTTAATAATCTGTGTCCCTTCAGTGTTGGCTACTAGGCCCTGCAATTTTAAACGCCTATCCTCGATGATGCCCAGTGCAGCTATAGGAACCTGACACCCTCCTCCTAGTTGCTTCAGGAAGCTCCTTTCTGCCTGTACACTCAGCCTAGTCTGATGATGGTCTAGGAAGGCTACTAGATTATATATTTTCTCATCACCCTGTCTCAATTCAATACCCAAGGCACCCTGTCCAACAGCAGGGAGCATAATACCTGGCGAGAGATATTCAGAAACCTTCTCCTGCAAACCCATTCTTCTTACACCGGCAGAGGCTACTATGATGGCATCTAAGTCCTCTGTATCTAACTTCCGTATGCGGGTGTCTAGATTGCCCCTCAAGGGCAGAACCTGTAAATCTTTTCTTAGGTAGAGAAGTTGAGCCTTCCGCCTCAGGCTACTGGTCCCAATTTTGGCCCCCTTCTTAATAGTTCTGAGTGTTCCCTCTCGCTTTGTTATTAATACATCTCGGGGATCATCTCTTTCGGGGATAATTCCTATGTAAAGCCCATAAGGCACCTCCGTTGGTACATCCTTCATACTATGGACCGCCATGTCGATTCTTCCATCCATTAAAGCCTGTTCAATCTCCTTAACAAAAAGGCCCTTACCACCTATTTTGGAGAGAGGTACATCCGAAATTTTATCCCCCTTGGTTTTTATCTTTATAAGCTCTATGGTAATTTCCGGATACCTGTCTTCAAATCTCTTTTTAATCCAGGTGGCCTGCCATAAAGCCAAAGCACTGCCGCGAGTTCCTATTTTTACTACTTTTTTATTCAATACCAACCCAATCCATTCAGGTATTTAATTAAAAGAAAAGGCAAGGCATATGCCTTGCCATAACCACATTTCAGCTACATTAGATAATAAATTTCTCATTAATGACAGGTACTACAACTCAGCGAGGAGCATGTAGTACATACCTTCGATTCGCTGGAGCTTACAAATTTTCCACCACTCTTGTAGCTGCAAGTGGAAAGTAGTTTTTCCAATCTGGTCTGAGAACACTTGGGACATTTTACCACCTGGGAACTACTAAGCACTAATTCCTCAAAATTCTCATCACAGTTAAGACAATGGTATTCAAATATCGGCATAGTATCCCCCCTACATTGAACTTAACACCTTCGGACGAACTTAAAAAATCTCTGACACGGATTTCACTGATTACACTACCCTTTATTTCACAAATGCGACAGCATTTATGAAATGGAAACATTGTTTGAACAATGACACCATTGTTCAAACAATCTAAACCTCATCCGTGTCTAAATAAGGAAATTCCTGGTTTATTTAATTAGATAAAGATATCAGAAATTAACCAAGAATGCAACCAATTTTCTGGAGTGTCCAATGACTCGGCGCAGATTTCATTTGTAGGGATATAACCAGTAATATTGCACATAAACTGAGGAATAAACCTCAAATTTGATGGAAAGTCAAGGAAGGCAGGTAAGATGTGGCAACATATGATATAGAAAAATTAAAAATATTGACTTTGACCAGTGTGTTCGGGAACTTTTAGATAAAAAGATGTTATAATTATTCATCAGGAGAATGACAGATGAAACCCTCATGGCCCTCCGGGCGACAAAGAAGAAAAAGACAAAAAAAATTATAAGTAGTGATTATAATGTAAGCAAAGAAATAACTAATTGACAGTACCCTTAAATATTTTTTTAGAGTCAAAACCACTTTACTATAAAGA
>DTXE01000311.1 GCA_012962595.1 Syntrophaceae bacterium
ATAATTTTTTCTTTTGGCTCTTTTCCTGGATATCTTAATTCAATTCTGTAGTTCATATTTTAACCTCAAATTTTAATGGCGCAATTTCCGATAACGTTTTGCGGGTATGCGAAGTGCAAGGCGAAGCCGAGCATTTGGGTGAGCGATAGCGAACCGCATACCCGCTGTTAGATGAAGTTGCTGTCATCGTCATTCATGTTTATGGGGGCATCCTATTTCGGGTCTATCAATGAGTTTACCGCTAAGGTATAGGTCAAGTGCTTTTTCAACATCCGTTTCCTCTGTAACGAAGACTTCTATACCTATCTCTTTCAAATCATTATAGATTCGTCTGCCCATCCCGTGAGAAATAACTACTTTACAATCCTTAAGTGCATTAAGAATTGGAGTATGTCAATCTCATGCCCTGCACCTTCTAATCCTCTTGCATGGCCGGTAAAGATATTAAGACGATATTCCCGGCTTTTTATTTCTTTGCCTTCAACTTCAAATATCACAAACCCTTTTGTTCTACCAAAGTGAGAAGATATAATCTTACCGTCATCGGATGCAATTGCGATTTTCATATTCTCACCTCATTCCTCTTTTATTTGTTTTTCTAGCTCCTCTATCCGCTTTTCTAATTGCGCTTTCTCCTCTTTCAGAACTTCAAGCTCGGACCTCAGTTCCTCTTTTGTAGGTGTTGGTGGAACTCCCCAGTGGTAGAGTTGCCAAGCATGAACAATTCTGCCACTTGGGCCTTGATAAAATGCATGAGGTCCTGTTCCGCACCTACAAGGTCCGATGTATGTATAGCCTGAAGGAGCTTTTACTGGTGGTCGCCACCACCATCTACCTCTATACCAACTTCTTCCATACATGATTAATCACCTCCTTTCTTCTTTTTTTCTTCGATTAATTTATGATGGTAAGAACCTTCCCTTACCATCTTTGTCCCGCATTTGGGACATTTTTCATCTCGGCACGGGATTCCCGCTTCATGTGGTTTCTTATAACCACATTTGGAACAAATACAAAATCCTCCAGGACCCATGCCCTGTCTCATTTCGTCCATGGAGGACCTCCCCC
>DTXE01000312.1 GCA_012962595.1 Syntrophaceae bacterium
AAGATATAGAAACATTTATTAAAACAATTTATTAAAAACAGGGAGTTGCAAAGTTTTACACAAATCAACATCTTTATTATGATGATTATAAAATTAAATGTATTTAATAAATAATAAGGAAGGTAAATGCTATGAAAGTTAGGATAGAAAGAGATGAAATTCTAAAAGGCCTACAAAAAACACAAAACATTGCAGAAAAACGGACTACCCTGCCAGTTCTTTCCTATATACTTATGGAAGCCTATCAAAATCAAATTGAACTTCTAGCTACAGATTTGGAAATCTCATTTAAGGATAGCTATTCAGCAGAAATAATAACAGAAGGTAGTGCAGTCATTTCTGCCAAGACCTTCTTTGGAATTGTGAAGGGATTATCTGAAAAGAGCATATATATAGAAAAAAAGAAAAATAATCAGATATATATATCGGATGGAAGGACCGAATACACTCTCTTTGGACTTGCACCTTCTGAATTTCCCTCTTTTCCCTCCTATGAAGATATGTATTTTATATCTGTAGAATCAGCTGTATTGAAGGAAATGATTGAAAAAACTGTATATTCCATAGCAGGAGAAGAGCTCCGCTATAACCTAGCAGGTATTTATTTAGAGAGAATTTCTGATCCTGAATCTAAATTAAGAATGGTTTCCACAGACGGCCATAGACTCTCCTTAATTGATAAAGATGTCTCGGGTCTAGACCATGTTGAGCTTCAAAAGGGCATCATTATACCGAAGAAAGGAGTTTATGAGATTAGTAGACTTCTAGATAAAACAGGTGATGTTAAACTGGGAATTAAAGAAAACACCTTGGTTATAAAAAAGGATAAAATGGTACTGGCAGTAAGACTATTATCTGGTGAGTTCCCAGATTATAATTCAGTTATCCCTAAATCAAATGATAAGGATATAAAGGTATTGAGAACCAGTCTTATGACGGCCTTACTTCGTGTAGCTTTGCTGACATCTGAGAGATTTAAAGGTGTACAATTTAATATATCTGACAAAAAAATTCATATTATCTCAGAAAATCCTGATATAGGTAAGGCAGAAGAAAAGGTAGATATAGAATATAAAGGGCCAGATTTCCAATGTGCCTTTAACCCTAGATATTTTGTTGAAGCCTTGGAATGTATGAAGAGCGAGTATATAAACCTCTCTTTGTATGATCAATCAAGCCCCTGTATTATCACTGGAACTGGAGATGAGGGCTTCTTGAGTCTTATAATGCCCATGAAGCTTAAGGAGAGAGAGTGGTAACGATCATAATAATAGGAGAGGATAATGAAGTACGACGCTACTAAAATCAAGGTGCTCGAAGGTCTGTCTGCCGTTAGAAAAAGGCCAGCCATGTATATTGGTAGTACAGGGAAAGAGGGACTCCATCAATTAGTCTATGAGGTGGTGGACAATAGCATCGATGAGGCGCTAGCAGGCTATTGTACCAAGATAGTAGTAACTATATATGCAGACGAGAGTATTAGCATTGAAGATAATGGAAGAGGCATTCCTATTGATTTCCATGAGACGGTAAATCTTCCGGCCGTGGAAGTTGTAATGACTAGGCTTCATGCCGGTGGGAAATTTGACCACAAAGCTTACAAGATATCGGGAGGACTACATGGTGTGGGGGTCTCGGTGGTGAATGCCCTGTCAGAGTTCTTAGAGGCAGAGATATATAAAGATGGGATGGTCTATTTTCAAAGATATGAGAAAGGTGTTACAAAAACTGAGCTTAAGGCCGGGGGCACTACCCAAAAAACAGGTACCAAGATAACCTTTAAACCCGATGGGGACATATTTGAGGATACCCATTTCAGTTTCGATGTTATATCTCATCGATTGAGGGAGCTTGCCTTCCTTAATAAGGGGTTAGAAATAGAAATCATGGATGAGAGGAGCGGTAGGAGGAATAAGTTCCTTTACCAAGGTGGTATTGTGTCATTCGTGGAGTTTCTGAATAAAAATAAAAATACCATCCACCCTGATCCCATTTACCTGGAAGGGGAAAGAAATGGTGTTAAGATACAAATTGCCCTCCAGTACAACGATACCTATAATGAGAAGCTATTCTCCTTTGTTAACACTATAAGTACCAAAGAGGGAGGTACTCATCTTGTGGGTTTTAAATCCGCACTCACCAGATGCATTAACAATTATGTTACAAAGAGTGGCCTATTTAAGAATATTAGCGAGAAGATAGATGGTGAAGATGTAAGGGAGGGGTTGACCTCTGTTATCAGTGTAATGATGGCTAATCCCCAATTTGAGGGGCAGACCAAGACCAAACTGGGCAATAGCGAGATAAAAGGTATTGTGGAATCATTAGTGAATGAGAAGCTTGGGAGTTTCCTGGAGGAAAATCCTGAGATCGCCAAAGGTATTTTAAGCAAGGTAATGGACGCTGCTAGAGCAAGGGAGGCCGCCAGGAGGGCCAAGGAATTGGTCAGAAAAAAGGGTGGCCTGACCGAACAATCCTTGCCAGGCAAGCTTGCCGATTGTCAGGAAAGAGACCCCTCCAGGAGCGAGTTATTCATAGTAGAGGGGGATTCCGCAGGAGGTTCTGCAAAACAAGGCAGGGACAGAAAATACCAGGCCATCTTGCCTCTTAGAGGCAAGATATTAAACGTAGAAAAAACAAGATTTGACAAGATACTAGCAAGTTCTGAGATAAGAACTATCATAACGGCATTAGGAACAGGGATCGGAAGGGATGATTACGATATTGGGAAGTTACGTTACCACAAGGTTATTATTATGACGGATGCCGATATTGACGGTTCTCATATCCGAACCCTTCTTCTTACCTTCTTCTACAGACAGATGCCGGAACTGGTTGAAAAAGGGTATCTATATATTGCTCAACCACCTCTATATCGAATAATGAAGGGCGGCAAAGAGTTTTATATGAGGGATGAACATGAACTTAATAGCTTTCTCCTAAAAAGGGCAGCGGAGGGAAAGGTAGTAAGTACTGGGGATGGTGGAAAAAATTTATCCAAAGATAAGTTAAATATCTTAATAAAAAGATTGATGTCATACTTCCAGTGTATTGAGAGGCTTAGGAAAAGGGGTTATGAAAAAGGGTTGATTGAGGCCCTTCTAAAGGCAGGATTTTTAGATAAAGAGGCTGTTAGGGATTATGAGGTCATGGTTCGAATGCAAAATGAGCTCCAAAGCCAAGGCTTTGAGACACTGGGCATAGAGAGAGATGAGGTCCATAATATGTATACACTGACAGCGAGACAGAGTCCCAATGGTGGATTGAACAGAATAAACTGGGATCTTATAGCCTCAGGTGATTTTCAGAAACTGGGGGTCTTAATTGAAGAATTGAAGGATCTTAATAAGTCGCCCCTTTTCATTATAGATGATAAGGGAAGTAAAGAGGTAAACTCCAAGGAGGAATTGCTGGAGTATCTGCTTAAGGAGGGTAAGAAAGGGTTGACCATCCAGAGGTATAAGGGACTGGGCGAGATGAACCCCGGACAGCTGTGGCATACCACTATGGATCCCCGATGGAGGACCCTCCTTCGAATCAAAATAGAAGATGCCTTAGAAGCCGATGGGACATTTACGGTGCTCATGGGTGAGAAGGTAGAGCCCAGGAGGGAATTTATCCAGAATAAAGCCCTAGAGGTGAGGGAGTTATATATATAGAAAGGGAGGATACATGGCCTTAAAGCCCCTGGAGGCAGAAGTTAGTATTGAAGAGGAAGTAAAACGATCCTATCTGGACTACGCCATGAGCGTTATAATTGGAAGGGCACTGCCCGATGTAAGGGATGGGTTAAAGCCTGTACATAGAAGAATTCTCTACGCTATGCAGAATCTCAAAAATGACTGGGATAAACCCTATAAGAAATCTGCAAGAATTGTGGGGGATGTGATAGGCAAATACCATCCCCATGGGGATATGGCTGTATACGATGCCATGGTCCGAATGGCTCAAGGCTTTGCTATACGTTACCCACTCATAGATGGTCAAGGAAATTTCGGTTCGGTGGATGGAGATCCAGCCGCTGCTATGCGTTATACAGAGGTCAGGATGGCGAGATTGGCCCATGAAATGCTGGAAGACATCGAAAAGGGCACCGTAGATTTCAATCCTAATTATGATGGCTCTTTAATGGAACCATCCATATTACCTGCCAAGATACCCAACCTCCTTATTAACGGTTCATCAGGAATCGCCGTGGGAATGGCTACCAATATCCCTCCACACAACCTTAGGGACATCATTGATGGCACCATATCTCTTATCCGAAATCCCGATATCTCTGTGAGCGAGCTTCGGACTATTATCCCCCATCCGGATTTTCCTACGGGGGGCATAATATATGGGGAAGATGGAATTGAAGAGGCCTATGAAACAGGTAAGGGGGCAATACGACTCAGAGCTAAGGCGCAAATAAGTGGAAGGAGTATAGTGGTTACTGAGATCCCGTATCAGGTAAATAAAGCAAGACTGATAGAAAATATAGCGGAACTATCAAAAAGTGGAAAGATCCAGGGGATACAAACAATAAGGGATGAATCGGATAGGGAAGGACTGCGTATTGTTATAGAATTAAAAAGAGACGAGATTGCTGAGGTAGTGCTTAATCAGCTCTATAAGCATAGCCAAATGGAGATAACCTTTGGCATCATCATGCTCGCTATTGTAAACGGCCGTCCGGAGATTCTATCCCTAAAGGGACTCCTAAATCACTATATTAACCATAGAAAGCAGATAATCATCCGTAGGACATCCTTTGAATTAAAGGAGGCGGAGGATCGGGCCCATATCTTAGAAGGTTTAAGGGTAGCATTGAATAATCTGGATGGGATCATCCAGAGGATTAGATCTTCAAAAAATCCAGCCGAGGCCAAAGAAGGGCTAGTGGCAGATTTTGGCCTTTCCCAAATCCAGGCCCAGGCCATATTAGATATGAGGCTTCAGCGATTGACACAACTGGAAATAGATAAAATTTTGAAGGAATATAAAGAAGTTATAAAGGCCATTAAGAGATTGAGAGCCATTCTGGCAGATGAAAAAAGGGTCTTATCCATTATTGAACAGGAATTAAAGGAGATCAGAGAAAAATATGGCGATGAAAGAAAGACACGAATTGAACTGCAAAGGAAGGATATGAGTGTGGAAGATTTGATTGTGGAAGAGGATATGGTAGTCACCGTGACCCACAGCGGATATATAAAGAGAAACGCCCTTAGTCTATACAGAAGCCAGAGACGAGGAGGAAAGGGCGTTACTGGAGCAGAGACCAAGGAAGACGATTTTGTGGAACACCTATTCATTGCCTCTACCCATAGCTATTTTCTAATCTTCACTAACACAGGCCGTGTTTTTTGGCTCAAGGCCTACAGGATCCCTCAGGCCGGCAGAACGGCACGGGGCAAGGCCATTCAAAATATGATTTCCTTAAGACCAGGCGAATTCATAAAGGCTATACTGCCCGTGAGAAGGTTTGAAGAGGGAAGGTACGTGATATTAGCCACTAGGAACGGGATGGTAAAAAAGACCAAACTTATGGAATATAGTAGACCCAGGGCCCAAGGTATTAAAGCCCTCGGTATCCATAAAGGAGATGAGGTGATCGTAGCTCGTCTCACAAGTGGTGGCCAGGAGGTGTTCCTAAGTTCTCATAAGGGTAAGGCCATCCGATTTAAGGAGGATGAAGTGAGGTGTATGGGCAGGACTGCTATGGGTGTCAGAGGGATGGTTTTGGATAAGGGTGATTATGTAATAGGTATGGAGATGGTAAGCGGCAAGGACACCATACTTAC
>DTXE01000313.1 GCA_012962595.1 Syntrophaceae bacterium
TATTAGCAATGATGCCAGCCACTTTCTTGGCTGTATAAATACAGGATTCAAGATTAGGATAACGATAAAAATCCCCTGTCACAAAGACATTTTTCACATTGGTAGTAACATCCACAATCTTACCACCTGGTGGCATTACACCAAGAGCAGGTGACCAGCCCAGACGCTCAATTATTTTATATTTTTTAAAAACTGCCCCTAAATCTGCATCGCCACGATAGAGGAGGATAGCACAAATGGAGCGACCATCAGGCAGATGTTGCATCTCGCCACCATGAATACCGTGTTTATTACCTACCTTAGGAAAGATTAACAGCTCATATGGACGATATTGAGGACAGATAGCCTCTATGATAAATCCTCTGGTTTTGGCACACTTAACCTCAAAATCTACCTCCGGCATAATATTCTTCACACTGGGCTTTCCAGTGGCAAAAATACAATATTCATAAGGACCTTCAAGCTCAGGAGACCCATTGTCTTTGCCCTTTCTTCCCACTGTTACCATAAAGCCTCTCCCTTGTTCATGTTGAACCTTCCTTACATGAGTATTGGATCTTACTTTATCAGCTAATCGCTTTTTTAGCTGTAATGCTACCTCTCCCATACCCTTCTTGGGGGTAAAGGTAGGAGTTATAGAATAGCTGATGGAGAATAATCCCTTATCGGCGGCAAGCTCATCAGGGTCAACATACTGAAAGCTGGCATAAAGTTGAGCCAAGTAATCTATCATCTTGTCGGTAAATCCCGCCTCTTTCTTGCAGAATTCATGAAGGGACATCCCATGCCACTTAAGCAATCGTTCATCAGGTTCAGTATAGTCGAACTTAAGGGACTGTGCTAACTCCTGCAATTTTATCCATGAATGAACTTCCTCTGGGTTAAACAATCCGCTTTCAAGGAGTCCTTGCTTATTTAAAGGAATGAGCTTATCCCCCACCTGAAGTACAAACTTGGATTTTTCTATTTCCCTGTAGGCGATCCCCAACTCATGGATGAGGGAAGTGAAGCATGGGTTAAGCCTTTTGGAAAACATCAAGGCTGCACGATTAATATAAACCCCTTCAATCTCTAAGGTAGAGAACCTACCTCCTACCCTTGTTTTCCTTTCATAGACAACAGAATCCACACCATGCTTTTTGAGAAAATAGGCACTAGCCAAACCAGCAATTCCTCCACCTATGATAGCAACCTTCGGTTTAGAAACCATAATAACCCTCCTTTTTGATGGAGATTAATATAAATTCCCCACACTCTAAACCAGATTTTACTGCCTGAACGGTCCCTCCTCCACTGGGAAGGACAGAAGAGCCCACATTAAATAGATTCTTGATGGGTAATGGAAATGGAAGTTTCCTATAGGTCTTGCTTTCAGCCACAGGTAAAACAGAACTGCGGAATCCTATCTGGGCAGGGTAATCCAATGAAGTAACTGTTTTTTGCCAAAGTATACTATCCCTAAACCCAGGGATAAAGAGATTCGTTTTTTTAACAAGCTGCTCACCCTCACGTACTATACGGTCTCTTTTTACTTCTCCTTTTGGAGCATAAAATATCAGTGTAGCCGTTTCAAATCTTTGCTGCGGGATGCCTTCGGTTACAAACAGACCAAAAGGTGGGTCATCCGGATAGATGCCATTAAAAAGTTGGTGCATGGTTTCGTTTAAATCAAGCGGCGGTAATGAGATATATAAAAGGTTGCCCTGTGGGATATCAATCTTCTTTCTATCAATAATCATAAAAACCATTGACGCCTGAAGACCCTGTTTGAATGACCTAACTTGATCCAAAAATGCAAAGGTGAATCTTGCCCCCTTACAGAGTTCCAAAACTGTTTGAGCGACACTAATTCCACTTATGACAAAATCTGATTTGATGCATTCACCCTCAGCCAATACCCCCACTGCCTTCCCGTCCTCCATTAAGATTTGGCTTACTGGGATAGCGGTGTGTATTTGGCCACCGTGCTTTTTGATAATACTCACCAAGGTATCTGGTATCTTCTGCATACCTCCAATGGGATAGAAGGGTTTCCCATAATCTTTATTATTGAAGGTATAACCAGGCATATCGTCAGGTAAGCATCCATGAAATAGACCAGCCCTCATATTGAGAATGTTTCGCATTAGCTGATTCTTTGTAAGGAAATGGGCTATATCATTATGAGAATCCATGTGTGAGTAAGATTCAAGACGTCTTTGTCTCCACAACTTATAACTTGAGTATATTGCCTCACTAAATGAGGCCCCCATTTGTCTGAGGTCCTTTAGTATATGGCGGCCGGGTGGTATAGTTGTGAGGTATTTTCCTTTAGAGAATATGAGAATCTTAACAGGGGTTATCTTAAAGGCAGGCTCTTCTCCCAGCCTTTCCTTAAGAAGCTTGATCAGGTTAGTTCCCGAAAATATAGGACCTACATCAAAGGGGTATTTACCAAATTTAGAATTTCCAAACCAACAAGAGCGGCATCTTCCACCTATATAAGGTGTTTTCTCAAAAATTACAGTCTTCAAACCGGCCTTTGCAAGAAAGGCTGCAGCAGCTAGACCTCCCAATCCAGCACCAATTATGATTGCATTGTACTTATCTTTCCCTGCCACTACCCTAAGATCAGTAACTCAACTTCTCTGCTCTATCTAATTCTTGACAAAATAATCTTAAGTGTTTACTATGGAGTTGAAGTAAATAGTTGATTATTATGGCTGTCATAACGGCAAAACAATTAAAACAGA
>DTXE01000314.1 GCA_012962595.1 Syntrophaceae bacterium
GAGCGAAAAAATACATTAGGGATAGCACCTAAGAGATGCATATGCTTTGAACGTGGCAGATAGGTCAAAAAATATAGTATAATAAGGGTATGTACCCACCACATAATGGTATAGGCATTCTCTAAGCCACTTTCGGATAGACCATCAAATATCTTCGCAAAAAACTTACCAATAGGCATCCATGTTGCAGCAAATTCAGGCCTTTTTACCCCCTCAATGCCATGGAGAGCAAGCATCAGCACCAGTAATGACATGATTAATCCAATAATGATGGTGGCATCCACTATGGCATGTGGGTCATCGGTCTTAAGCCTTAGTGGCTTCTGGATATACCTCCGGTAAAGTGAGATACAGAGAACAATAAACACCACAAAACATAATATATCCGTTATAAATATCAAGAAACCATAGGCCAGCTCAGCTATGGTCTCACCGGTAATGTAAGCGAGTATTGCTTCATAAGAGAATCCATGATAGACCCCTTTAGCAAATTCCTCAAGATAGGCGATGCTCAACATTAGGAAACAGAAAAATATAAGGACATGCCCCCATCCTGCAGGCTCTCTAGCTACCCTGGCCTGGCCCAATACATAGTAAAGGACCCCCATAATACGTCTCCCAATCTGGTCAAACCTATCTTCCTTCTTAGCCAGGAGCAGGATTTGAACTAAACCGTAACATAGATAGAGAAAGATCCCAAGGGCGGTCAAAAAACACACTATAAAGATGACATTTCCCGGAAAATAACCTACTTTTAAGACCTCCATAACCTCTCCTCCATGAATGGATAATGCCTGAGCCAATCCCTCTGGCTCAGGCATACCATCCTATACCGCTTTTTACCCCTTAACCTTCTTTACCTCCTCGGTTAAGGCAGGAACCACCTTAAACAGGTCACCTACAATCCCCCAATCTGCCCTCTTAAAAATAGGTGCCTCTGGATCGATGTTTACCGCTGCCACATATTTAGAGGCCGCTATTCCTGCCAGATGCTGAATGGCACCAGAAATCCCGCAGGCTATATACAGAGTGGGAGCAACCTGTTTACCTGTAAGCCCTATGTGCTCTGAACCAGGCCTCCATCCTGCATCTGCCACCAATCTTGTGCAACCTGTGGTTCCCCCTAAGAGTTCCGCAAGGTTTTCCAGGATGTAAAAGTTTTCAGCAGGCTTATCCTTTGAAAATCCCTCTACCCGTGGGGTTCCCATTCCCATGCCACCAGAGACAATGATATCAGCCTCGGTAACATCCATCTTTCCGGTGAGGGTCATATCCAAGACCTTGGTCTTTAAGGCAGCAGGATCAAGCTTGACATCCACATTAACCACCTCTGCAGTCTTGGATTCATCAGGTGGTGCAGCCTTAAACACCCCTGGTCTACAAGTGGCCATCTGAGGCCGTGTCTCACAGACTACCTCTAAAAATGCCTTCATTCCATAAACCGGTCTCTTAGCAACCAAAACCCCATCCTGTAGATTAAACTCTACACAGTCATTGGCCAAACCTATGTCTAGCTTAGCAGCTAACTTACTAGATAGATCCTTACTTTGACTGGTAGCACCCATGAGCAAGATAGAAGGCTCATGGGTCTTAACCAGGTCAGCAACAATAGGGGTATAGGCATCGGCTGTATACTTCTCCAGGTTAGGATCATCGGCCACAAAGACCTTATTAGCCCCGTAGTGGGCCAAGGTGTTGGCCAGACCCCCGATACCAGAACCTAATAGAACAGCACACATCTGTTCCCCAAGCTGATCAGCAAGCCGCCTGGCCTCGGTTAGTACCTCAAAGGTTATTTTTTTAATCTCTCCTGCCCTTTGTTCGGCAACAACCCATACATCTTTAGCCATATCTTATCCCTCCCCAGAATTAGGTTTTGAAGTTATAATATTTTTACTTCCTCCTTAAATAATTGTGCCAACTTGGCTGCCTTCTCCTGGACACTGGCCCCTTCTATAATCTGGCCTGCCTTTCTCTCCGGAGGTAGCGTCATATTTTGTATCTTGACTTTGGCAGCAGCAGCACCCACGGTAGCAGGATCGATCCCTAGGTCAGCAAGCTTTTTGGTATCAATAGGCTTCTTCTTTGCCTTCATAATACCAGGTAATGAGGCCATTCTAGGCTCATTAAGGCCCCTACCCACAGTTATCACCGCTGGTAGCGGCGCCTCTAAAGTAAGCATTCCACCCTCCACACCACTTTCGACCTTTACCGCCTTTTGATCACCAGAAATCTCAAGTTTGATAGCTGGAGGAAGATGGGGGATGCCCAGTTGTTCCGCCAACATCAGTCCTACCTGAGAGGATTCATCGTCAGTGGTCCTAAATCCACAGAAGATGATGTCATGTGGGATGCCTTTTATAACTGCTGCTAGAATCTTGGCAATACCTGCAGGATCACTCCCTTCGGCTGTTGGATCATCCACTAAAATGGATTTATCTGCCCCCATGGCCATCCCTTGTCTTAAGGCCTCTACCGTTCTCTGGGGCCCTACACTCAAAACTGTAATGGTACCACCTACCTTTTCTTTGATCCGCAAGGCCTCTTCCACCCCTGACTCATCAAAGAAATTTAGGACCCACTTAATACCTGTGGTGTCGATGGATTTACCATCTGGCCCCACCTTGATAAAACTTTCAGTATCTGGCACCTGTTTAGCACATACCACTATCTCCATACTATGCTCCTCCTTCCTTGACCATATTTTTTATGCAATAAAATACTTATGATCGCCCAAGGGTATATAAAACCTTTCTTCTAATTCATCAAATTCTACATAATTGGTTAGTTGATAATATGCGGGACGTGAAAATCTGGCCTCAAACTTACCTTCCCTTATTTTACAGTAAAGCACGTTTTGGTTGCCAACCCAAAGGGTACCCAAATCCAGCTCTTCTTGTGTTTCGTCATTCAGGGTTATAATAAAAGTATGAGCCCTGTCTACCCTCATTACTACAAATGGGGTATCTTCTACCTCCAAGTAACATCTCTGATTCTTTAGCCGAAGTATATATCTCCCTTTCTCATCCCTCTCCAGAAGTGAGAAAAGGAAAAGCCTCATGGGCTTGTGTATGAGCTCTGTACCCCAAATGGTATGATACCACTTCCCCTCTTTGTCTATCCGGATGTTACAAGGTGGTATATCATTATCAAGTTTCAATTTAGGCCTTTTTGAAATATTTAACACCTATATTATAAGGAGGCATTTACTAGTTCTGAAATATCCATGACTTTAAGGGTCTCTTCCTTACCAAGGCCCTTACAGGCATCTTCTAACATGACGATGCAGTAAGGACATGCAGTAGCAAGTACCTCTGCGCCGGTATCAGCCACCTCCTTAACCCTCACGTAGGCAAATGCCTGCTCAGGTTTTGTTTCAGCCCAAATCCTGCCACCGCCTCCACCACAGCACAGGCTAAACTGTCTGGATCTCTCCAGTTCCACAAATTCTACCCCGGGGAGAGCACCAAGGATCTGTCGGGGGGCATCATAAATATCGTTGTGGCGTCCCAGGTAGCAGGGATCGTGGTAGGTTATCTTCTTATCTATCTCCTTAGATAGAGTTATCTTCCCTTCCTGGATGAGGTTGGCAATAATTTCTGTGTGGTGCTGAACCTCAAATTCTCCTCCCAGTTCTGGGTATTCCTTTTTAAGAGTATACAAAGAGTGTGGAGAGGTAGTTATAATCTTCTTTACACCTTTATTCTTATAAAGCGAGATATTTCCCTGTGCCAATTTTTGGAATAATTCCTCATCCCCTATCTTTCGGACCGATTCCCCACAACAGCTTTCCTCCTCACCAATTATCCCAAAATCTACATTTGCCTTCTTGAGTATTTCCACTATTGAACGGGCAATCCTTTGGCTACGTACATCATAATTGGAGGTGCAGCAGATAAAGAGAAAATACTCCGTACCTTCAGAGAACCTAGGAACATCCAGGTCTTTGGCCCACTCAAACCGTTTGCTTCTTTCCCCTGCCCATGGGTTGCCCTGGGAATGCTCATTACCCAAAACGGGTCGATAGCTTGCAGGAACAGTACCTGATGCAACTATCATACTCCGCATAGCCCGCTGGTTTTCTATAATCTTTACCTGACGGGGACACCTAAGTGGACACATGTTGCAGGTGGTGCAGGCAAAAAGTTGTTCTTCAGATTCAAAGCCTTCAAGCCCTAGTTGTGCTAGTCGGAGCACCTTCCTGACATTAAACTCACCATGCACCAATCTCCAGGGACATGAACCAGTGCATAGGCCACATTGCATGCACCAATTCAGGGTCTCAGCGCCTGAATCGATTATGTAATCTCTTGTCTCAACCGACGGTGTTCTAGCTTCCATGGCAATACTCTCCTTTTCGTTAAAATTTTATATACCTAAAAATGGTTAAGGTTACAAAATGGGTGTTTTCAGGCACATCCCATTTCTATAAAATCATAAAAAGTGAATCGCAATTCAAATTTTTCCACTACAATATAATTCACAGCAAGTCAAGTATTTTCTGGGAGAGCTCTGAAAAACTATTGCTTTTTAGCATTAATTTCGCCTTTCAACTTGGCGAGATTGATTTCATTGAAGAATGGGAGAAGTCTCTCTGTTAGATAAAACCATTTTAGAGGTGGCCTTGGATGCTCCCGCCACACCTGTTATAAAGAAGAAAACATAGCAGGAGGGTTTTGCCTTTCCTTCTGAAATCTTAGGCTCCAAGGGATTAAGACCCTATCGGTCTTCATTTTTTTAATTGGTAGACTCCTTTACAGAGATAGCCCTTCAAAGAGCTTACTCCTCTCGTAGGTAATTACCTCTTGAGTTATGGTCTTGGGGGCATGCCATTGGGGATTATAAACCTGGTATTGGTAAACTCTCCCCATCTGAATTCCTTTGAAAAAGGGGATTGAATTGATCATTTTAACCGGGGTGGATCAGGGCTTCATGTACGGCTCAAGAATCTACTCATAGGAGGAATTAAAAATGTATACGGGTGTTCTCCTGCATCATATTGCGGAAAAGGAAAATACGTGGGTACGGGCCCATTCTACGCTGAGGCAATTGTTCCAGTTGATGCACAAGAACAAAAAAGGCGTTGTCGTAGTGTTGAAGGGGCGCAAGCCGGTAGGAATTTTGACAGAGAGAGACCTTATCAGACTCTTATACTCAGTATGGGCAAACGAAAAGGCACTGAGCAGATTCGGGAGAAAAATCATAGACAAGCCCGTGACTGAGTTGGTGTCATCAAAAAGGTGGAATGATATTTACAGCACCTTGATAGAGCGAAATAAGATTGAAGATGTGAGATTCAAAAAGGATAACTTCATTTACGAGGTTTCCGGGTTCTATCTGCCCCTAGAAGAATTGGGTCTCCTTTAGTCTTTCCTTTTACGCTGCTGCTCTAATCTTATATCTTCGTGAGTGTGGGGTTTTTTAAAGGCTTCTACCAATGACTTTCCTTTCTTTATGGCCTGTACCACCAATTCATCTATTATGGCCCTTACAGTGTCATCCTTTTCAGAGCCCACGTAGTTATAGATATCCGTTAAATCCAGACCACTAACAAACTGCCTTATGTGGTCGAGTTCATCAACTTCATCCTTTTTTTCAAACTTTCCACTCATATGTTACCTGGGTATCCATAGGATATTAAGGCGCATAAGTAGCCAGCAAACTCATAGTTACTAATGAATGTTAGCATAATCTGCGGAAAACCTCCATGCATATTTAACCTTGGTTATTTTTTGTTTGAAGACCAGATTTTTGCCGTTTACCCTCTTCTTGAAAAAGGCGGAGAGTCTGGGATGTGACTTACTTGTTGTATTTTAAAGAGTTGTGGTTAAGTAGGGGCCGTAAAACCCATTCCAATTTGACGTTGATTTGAGATATAAAAATGTATATAAAGAAAAAGGAAGGAGAATATGCCTGGAGGTCTCATGAACGCTCTTTTCCTCATTGCCAGTGCCATAATCATGGCTATTGCGGGATATCAGATTTTGAAAGCCATTGCTAGATCCCAGTGGGTGAATAAAGGGAACCCCTTACCTGCTCTTAAGATCGGGGCTATATCTAAGGAGGAGATAATCAATGAACTGAAGGCATTGCGTGGACGGAAAATTGCCTTGCATTACCAGAAGACCGTCCATGGCGTGGAAAAGGCTTACCATATGGTGAATAGGATGCTTACCCAGGTGGGTGCACAATGTGTGGATTCCCCTTATGATGCAGAAGTGGTTGCTCGGATATATGCGGGTCAATCATATCCCTTTGCCTACACTATTGACGGTCCACCACGTCATTCCAAGTCCTATAGTATCAACGGTGAGTGTGTACCTCGTTTCTTGACTCCAGCAGTGTTGCTGGGGATCTGTCATTTCCTCAAGCAGCTTGACGCCGAAAGAGGCAGGGTATAGACTCCCAGGGCACAAGGCCCTACCGCACATTTGCCACATACATCACATAGATCCAGATCGGGGTAAAATCTATCTACCTCTAATAACTGCTTATAGCACCTATGTCTATCAAATCTATTCTCACCCAGGGCACCAGTAGGACAGGCCTCAATACACCACCGGCAGCTACCATCCTGATAGTATCCGCAATACTGATAAAGACCCACCTTTGGTGATGGGGTGATGTGGGTATCAATAACCATACTTCCTATCCTTCCTGCACAGCCTTTAGGAGTTATGAGCATGTGATGAAGACCAAAGCTACCCAATCCGCATATATAGGCTACATGCTTATGAGACCAGTAGGAGATAAGATTGGTTTCATCAAAGTTGTGGGTAGGTTTCTCCCAGGCACACCCTACCCCTTCAAAATTGAGAACCTTAAATAATCTCATACATATATCCCCCATGAGCTGGTTTGTTTCTATATAGGCCAGTGCCCACTCCCTTGCCACAAAGGGAGTATTTTGGTTGGCTACTATGATTTCATCTGAAAACGGGATAAAAAATGCCATTACTGTCCTGGCTTGAGGGAGCAAGTCTTGGGGGGTTAGATGATTAGGACCTACTAGTTTCTTAAGCTGGGCAAAAGATGGGTCATGAGCGTCAGCAAAGCCTATAACCGGGCCTCGGTACCAACTACTATGTGGAGAACTCTTAATCGAGCCTTCTATTTCCCCCACGATTAGCTTGGACAGTTTGTTCATCTGAAAAATCCTTATTAGGGATCTTTAGGTCACCTCTTCCTGGTCATAGGGACAAACATGCAGCCGCCAAGGCTTGATCTTTCTAATGCCTCCCCCCTTTTTCTAATCAGGACCAGGTCCTGACCCCATTTCCCCCC
>DTXE01000315.1 GCA_012962595.1 Syntrophaceae bacterium
AGCATACCATCTATAAACTTTCCCGCTCTGGTCAAATCCCCTCTATTAAAATTGCTGGGCTTCCAGAATGTTGGTTAATACCTTATCAATATTATCAAACCAGTAATTTCTATAACCATTTTGTGGGAGTTGGTTTACATCATCAGTTCGCAAAAATACATAAACCACTCCCTTCAGACTTCCAATGTCAAAAACTTTCTTTTTGCCACTGCTCTCTTCAAATATCATTCTGTACCCATCCACTTTATGCATATAATCCGTATGCTTTGTTCCTTTGGGGTCAATAAAAACAATAGAGTAATTATTGCCTTTCCTTAACCAGAAGATAAAATCAGGATTAAACTTACTGATCCTATTGGTGTCTGGATTATAGTAGAAATAAAACAACAGGAGACATCTTATGAGACAACTTAAAATCATCCCCCTGAGATTTCATCTCTTGACCGTTCTTATTGTTATATGGGCTGTCTTTATTATATCTTCCAATACTGAAAGCTCTTTTGCTAACGAAAGAATGGACTATACCATAAAGATGCTGGATAACGGCCTTAAGGTCATCTGTATGGAAGATCATACATTCCCCTTGGTTGCGGTAGTTACTGCGGTAAGGGTAGGCAGCAGATATGAAAGTGAGAAAGAGAGTGGAATATCACATCTTTTAGAACATCTTCTATTTAAAGGCACAAAAACCAGGGGTTATAAAGAGGTTAATGAGGCATTGGAGGCTATTGGTGGATATAATAATGCCTTTACCAGAAAGGATTATACAGCCTTTGAGATTGTAGTCCCTTCAGAACATCTGGAAAAAGGTTTAGAAATTCAGTCTGATATGCTGTTTAATTCCATCATCCCTCCACATGAACTTGAAAGGGAAAGAGGGGTGGTTATTTCTGAGATCGATCAGGAATTGGACTATCCCTTATCATATTTACAGAGGATGTTCGAGAGGAATTTCTGCCAAGGTACCCCTTACTCTAAACCCATTTTAGGATCCCCAGATACCATTTCCGCCATCTCCAGGAACCAGATACTCCATTTTTACCGAAACTACTATATTCCCAGTAATATGACCATAGCGGCTGTGGGGGATTTTGAGAAGGATAGGCTTATCTCCCTTATAAAGGCCTATTATGGCCATATTCCTCCCAAAGAGAAACCAAAGGCAAAGCATTTAGAGTCAGAAGGTGTTAGATTGCCTCAAGATATCATTGAAGAGTATGACACCGGCATGGCCTTCATGAAGTTAGGTTTTAAGATACCTACATGGCGGAATGGGGATATCTATGCGGTGGACCTCCTTTCCTCTATCCTTGCCTCGGGAGAAAATTCCAGGTTAAGTGACCGATTGAAGAGAGAAAAAGGGCTGGTTAGCTATATCGGAGGAGAAATTAATATATACCGGGAACTAAGTTCCTTAGAGATTACAGCCATTTTGGATGAAGATAACATTGAGATGGTAAAAAGAATTATTATAGAGGAGATAGATAGACTTAAGGTGGAGAGCGTCCCTGAAAGGGAGATTGATAAGGCAAAGGTAAGGTATGAGACCTCGGAGGCATTTCAAAAAGAAAAATTTCTTTGGATTGCAAGGGAGATTGCAGGCTGTGATGCATCAACAAATGTCCATTTTAGATTAAACTACCTAGATAATATAATGAGGGTAGATTCCAAGGATATCAAAAAGGTTGCTCAAAAGTACCTTAATGGGTGCATGACTGTAATATTAAAGCCAAAAAACAAAAAGAATCCAGAAAAAACGGGGATGACCTCAAACATAAAAAAGGAGGTCTTAGAAAATGGGCTTACAGTAATTGCTGTAGAAAAGAAAGGGGCCCCTGTAAATGCCATCCATTTCCTGATCAAAGGAGGTATGTCATTTGAACCTCATGGGAAAAATGGTGTGGCCCTTTTGGTATCAAAGATGCTGAAGAAGGGAACAAAGAGAAGGAGCGAAAAGGAGATACTTGAAGCCCTAGATAGCATAGGGGCAAAGGTAGATACTACTGATAATCCCTTTATCAGTATGGATGATTTCTATAATTCTAAAGATTTTTCCTATCTGCATTATCAGGCAGCAGCCAAATATTTTGATAGGGGTCTTGAGGTTGTCTCTGATATAATCAAGAACCCTTCCTTCCCCAGTAAAGAGCTAGAAAAGGTAAAAATGGAATTGAAATGGCTGATCGATCAACAAAAAGGTAATCCTTCAAATAGGGCCTATTCACTCTTTTTAAAGACCATATTCCCAGATCATCCCTATGGAAGACCAGCTAAAGGCACTATGGAGTCCATAACCCGCTTAACCAGAGAAGATGTTTTGGAATACTATGATAAATTTTATCGTCCTAACAATATGATTGTAACGGTTGTAGCGGATTATCCTCCAGAAATCTCCATAAGAAAGATTAAACAATATTTTCAGGATATGACCAAAAAGGATATCCCAATACCCCAATTAAAACATGTGCCCTTTGCATATACTCCCCAAAGAATAGCAGAAGAGATGGAAAAGGAGCAGGCATACATATACTTGGGGCATGAATTGGGAGAAATCGATAGGGAAGATTTGCC
>DTXE01000316.1 GCA_012962595.1 Syntrophaceae bacterium
AATGATGGTTAGGCTTCCTCCCTCTTCGATATTTCTGGCAGCTCCAAAGAACCTCCTAGGTCTCTGAAGGGCATTAGAATCAAGCCCGCCTGACAAAATTTTTCCACTTGAGGGTATAACCGCATTATAGGCCCGAGCCAGCCGGGTGATACTATCCAGAAGAATGACCACGTCCTTTTTGTGTTCCACCAGCCTTCTGGCCTTTTCTATGACTATTTCTGCTACCTGAACATGTCTCTGAATGGGCTCATCAAATGTAGAGCTAACCACTTCACCTTTAACCGATCGCTCCATATCTGTCACTTCTTCAGGACGTTCACAGGTTAATAGAATAATCAGTATAATCTCAGGATGGTTTTTGGTAATACTATTGGCAATATTTTGCAGCAACATAGTCTTCCCAGCCCTAGGGGGAGACACGATGAGCCCTCTTTGTCCTTTACCAATAGGAGTTAAGAGATCCATAACCCTCATAGAGTAGTTGTCAGGTTCTGTCTCGAGGCGTATCCTCTTACGTGGGTAAAGAGGGGTCAGGTTGTCAAAGAGAATTTTGTCCCTGGCAATTTCTGGGTCTTCATAATTTACTGCCTCTACCTTGAGCAGGGCAAAGTATCTTTCATTATCTTTTGGGGGTCTGATCTGTCCTGAAACGGTATCACCAGTTCTGAGATTGAATCTTCTAATCTGGGATGGAGAGACGTATATGTCATCAGGACCTGGCAAATAGTTATAATCAGGCGCACGTAAGAAACCAAACCCATCTGGTAGAATTTCTAGCACACCCTCTCCATAAATAAGTCCATTTTTCTCGGTTTGAGCCTGAAGTATAGCAAAAATAAGGTCTTGCTTTCGCATACCACTTGCTCCATTCACATTAAGTCCTTTAGCGATATGGGCTAATTCACTAATCCTTTTTCCCTTTAATTCCAATAAGTTCATGGTGGGCCTCTTTATTTTTTAGGGTTAAAGTCAATAATCTTTGACCTGTCCTTCATATCTCTAGGGGTGTGTAAGGGGAACACGAAGCAGTTTGTCCGCGAAAGAATCTAAACTTGATATTTACATATTGAACCAACTAGGCTCCAGATGAAACATTCATGACCTTCGGTCACAAAGAAATATGAAAATGCAATACAGGCAGGGATTAAAATTCCAAATACCAAATTCCAAATTCCAAACAATGTCTGGTATTTGATGCTTGGAATTTG
>DTXE01000317.1 GCA_012962595.1 Syntrophaceae bacterium
GAAGAGAAAGGATGGGCTTATTCCGTGGGATCATCTTTGGTAGTTAATAGGGATGCAAACTGGTTGGTAATAGGAATGGGGGTTAAGCCGGAAAATATAGATACCGCCATTAGTATTGTAGTGAAGGAGATAGAGAAGATCAAGGATACAGTGCCTCCTACAAAAAAGGAATTGAAAAAGGCTATAAATGGCCTAGTAGGAGAGAGATTAAGGTACAGACAAAGGGCCATAAATCAGGCCCACTTTTTAGGGAGATATGAGGCCTTGGGGATGGGATATCAATATGACCTAAGGTTTTCAGAACTGATTAAAGACCTAAGGATTGAAGATATGGTAAGGGTTGCCAAAAAATATCTCCATCCCCATAAGTTAGTGATTGTGGTGGTAAGACCACCTAAGCCATAGCTCAAGTCCCTGTCAGAGGCCCTACGGGGAAAAGTCCATCATATAAAGGTGGCATCTTCCACCTTCTCTGTTTGAGGTAAATACGATCTTCTTGCCATCTGGAGAGAAAACAGGCAGGATATCGGCTCCCTCACTGTAAGTGAGTCTTTGGATGTGTCTGCTCTCGATATCTATGAGGTATAACTCAAAGTTATGCGGATCATCTCTATTTGAGGCATAGATTATCCTTTTTCCATCAGGATGGAAGAAAGGACACCAGTTTATGGCCTTATCGTTAGTCAACTGAACAATATTTGTCCCATCTGCATCGGCCATCATGATTTGGGCAGTGTCTCCCTCTGGAGAAAATGCCCGCCATACAATCTTTTTCCCATCGGGTGAATAAAAGGCACCTCCATCGTATCCCTTTCTGAAAGTTAGCCTCTTTTGATTCGATCCATCGGCATTCATAGTGTAGAGTTCCAGATCACCGTCTCTATCAGAAGTAAAGATTATCTTTTTGCCATCTGGTGAAATGGTCCCTTCAGCGTCATATCCAATGGAGTGGGTAAGCCTTCTTATGTTTTTGCCATTTATATCTGCTGAATAGATCTCATAGGGAAGAAATTCCCATTTGTGACCCCTCTGCTTCTTCTCTTCCTCTTTCTTCCTTTCTGCCGGAATATATCTTTTAAATTTAGCGGATTCTCTTATCTCATCGAAGGTTGAGGCATAAATTATCCATTTCATGTCTGGAGAAAAATAAGAACAGGTATCATCTCCATTATTGAAGTTAAGCCTCTTCTCTCTCTTGGTTTCAAAATCATATATGTAAATCTGAGAGTTATAATGTTCTGGCCGTTTTTTTGATTGATATATGAGCCTTTTTCCATCAGGAGAGAAGTAGGCCTCGCCGTTGTCGCCTATTGAGGTCAATCTGACCACCTTAGGAGTCTTTTGGCAGGTGTATACAAATAGACAGCTCGACACTAAGAATAGCAACAGGAACAGCACCCTTAAGGAAATAAACATCAAATCAGCCCCTTTCAACACTAAAACAATCGAATTTATAATACCTAATTTACAGTAGATAGTCAATGACTAAGGCATAACCCATATTCTTTGACCAGCACTAGGATGTTTTGTAAAATAAAAACATTCATGACCTTTGGTCACAAGGAAACATGAAAATGGAATATAGGCAGGGATTAAAA
>DTXE01000318.1 GCA_012962595.1 Syntrophaceae bacterium
GACATAGGTTGATTGGGACCAGTAGGATTGATTTCAAAGGAGGCCTTTCCATCAAGCCAGTTATAGGCCCCACACATCCCTGTTCTCTCAGGTGTAATCACACATACATGGTTAGGCGCAAAGGATTGGCACAAGGTGCAGGAATAGTATATCTCTTCGGCTTCATCAGTCATTCCTTCAATTCTGGCATCTCTGGTGCGATAGGTAGCCTTGGCCTGCTCTAAAATCTCCTTAACCTTTTCTTCCTCAGTATAGATCCTCACTTGGACTTTATCAAAGATTGCCCCAAAATCCTGGTGGTATTTGGCATGGATAATTTTGCCCAGATCTTTGAGTGTAAATCCTTTCTCTTTGGCCGCCTTACCCACTCTGAGCCACATAATATTCCTTTGTCCAATATGCATAACTCCCTGGGCGTAGTTAATGAGATGATGAATCTGGCGTTCCAAAATAGGTTCAAAATCCTCTTGCATCTGCCTCCCTGCCACCTCCACTATCAAGGCCAGAGGCAATCTAGAACCAGGCTCCACATCAGTAATGTCTGGGCCAAATAGCTCTACCTTTCCATCCTCCACATCCTCCATGGGTTTCATAGTTGTCCATTCTACAGCCAGACTTTTACCTCCACCGCACTCCAGGTAGACCTCCTCCTTCCTTACCCTCTCTCCTTCAAATGCCGGGCCATAGGCTACTGGAATAGGTACCTTTGCTACGGTAACCTTCAGCCCCCTTACCTCGATAGCCCTGCTCACGATCTGGTCATGAGGAACATTGCTCACCACATGCTCATAGGTGCAGATTCCTGTAGGTAAGATCTGGGGAATAGGTGTATCAGCAATGGTGGGAAATCCCCAGTTAATAGCCCCTGCGGCATTGGCATACCATTCATCTGTGACAGGGCCTAAGGGCATGGCAAAGGCAAATGTTCTATCCTTGTTATAAAGGAGATTTTTTTTGAAATCTCCAGGTTTGACACCTCCAAAGGCCATGGCCACCCTAGTAGCAAACCCGATGGCAAAAACCGTTGCGGTATAATCTGGCCCAAAAGATACCAAACGGGTAGGCCAACCAATCTGTACCCCGGCCTTCACCAACTGTTCTGACATCCTATTACCATCATTCTCAGCACACATAAAGACATACAGGTTCTTTTCTTGAAGTTCCCTCGCTATCTGAACAGCAATCTCTTCATCTGGAGGAGCCCCTAAGATAGCAGCAAAACCGGGGGCACTCCCATCAACAAATTCGATTCCCCTTTTGCGAAATATGACGTCATCGGCAGCCCCTAACCAGATATTTCCGTCTAAGGGATCCTCCTGTTTGGTATAAAAGTCAGGGTACTCCAGATATCTGATAGCTTCTATTATTTCCTCAGCAAAGAAGGTAGCCATGCCTGCTTCCAATGCTGGAGCCAAATAGGGCAGCCACACATTTTCACTGACAGGTGGTGGAAGAAGAGACCTACACTTATCCAAAATCTGCCTCATATCCTTAAGCGTCTTAACGGGAATACCCAGGATTCCATATATAATAGGTAGATAATAGGCGGTATTGGGGAACCCTACTTCCTGATCTGGCCCCCACTTATCCAGTGCTTCCTGGTACTTCTTCTCTGCGGCATTTACAATTTTATGAGCACCTCTTATAGCTGCAGAGCAGATTATTTTGGACATCCTTCCCCTCCTATCATTTCCTACTTTAATAAATCCTCTATCATCCCTTTGGTAAGGTTTATGGCCTCAGGGTGTCTCATAATCAAGATATCAGCGCCGGCTAAAAGTAGTGCTACAGCAGTAATAGTCTCCATAAGAATTCCCCTTTTTTGAGGCTGGCCCAATTTAGGATCATCTTCCTCTCTTATCCTTACTTCCTTGGCTTTCCATACCTCCTTGGCCAAATTACATATCATAGGAAACTGTAACCTCTCATCCTCTTGGGTCAATGCCGCCGTGCGGATACGTTCCATGACCGAGTAGGTATATTCCAGGCCATAGCCCAACCCCCCGGTGGTGGGGTCAATCAAAATCTGCCTATCGGGAACGCCTAAATTCCCCAAGAGCACATTGAGTTGCTTGGCCAAGTTAACATCTATGGGAGTAGAGGCAATGACTGTATGATTGTAGGCAATGGCCACTGCCCCGATCTGCTTGTAGTTACCCTCTTGCACTGGCCCCATAATAAGGTTACGACCACTACACTCCTCAGCTACTCTCCGTAAGACTTCAATATCCTTCTCCACATTAGCACATCCCCACACAATGAGAGGTACATCCACTGCTTCAGCCACCTTCTTGACCACCTGTGCCGCTTCATCAGCTGGCCGATTCTGGGCATTAGGATCGATACTTGCCAATTGTAAGGCTATCATCTCAGTCCCATAAACTCCTATACACTTCTTTGCCCAGGCAACTGGGTCATCAATCACATCCTTAAAGGGCTCTAAGGCGGCCTCTGGCCATTCTTCGGGTTTGGAATCATAAACTTCCATGGCGATTACCGGTTTGTGAGGCATCTTCCCCTCAAATGTGTGAAAAGGATAAGACGTCTCTCCACCCACTGTAATGGCCTCATTATCTCTCCCTAATTTGATTTCTTTTATCCTTCCGGTATAAGAGATTTTTGGTATGTCAAGAGCCAATCTATATACCGCCTCCTTTCTCTATAGTGCCTTGCATTTCTTCTATCTTTTTTAAGAATTTTTGAACTATTTTAAATGACCTTCTGGCCGATTCAAGAAGCTTTATAGCCACATCTTTAGTAGCAAGCCTAGCGGCAGGGACCAAACCTTCGTCCATCTCTCTCCCATATACTGACCACATATGCCAGGGAGCAACCTCTTCAGCATCCTCGGCAATCTGGTAAAGGCCATTTATAATCTGTACACCTAGAGACCTAGATATATCTAACTTCCTCCCATCAAGAACCGAAAGCAACTGTGATTTAGGGTTGTGAGTCCAGTGAGGCTCTGTAAAGTAAGAAATTACTGCCTTAGCCGAGAGTTCCACACATAGCTGAGCATTCTGGACAGCTACTCTATAATCCCCTATTTCCAAATTACGTTCAGCACTCTCTAAACAGACCCGGGCATCCTCAAGCCTTCTCTTTACCTCCACAATATTGGTCATTCAACCTTTACCTCTACCACATCACCTACATTAATGTGTGGAATTGTCCAGACCATGTGTTTACCAATCTTCTCTTGCACCAATCCTGCCTTATGAGCCGCTTGAATAATTTTAAGGAATAGTTCTTTTACACCTCCTTGGTCAAAGAGTAAAATTCCCTCTGAAGCTATACGTAAAATGTACCAGTGGGAAATTTCTTTTAAGCTCTTTACACTATAAACAATTACGGTTACATCCCTCCCTAAAGGACTTAATATCCTGCTGATAGTTCGATACCAAAAAATATCAGTATCAACCTTTTTATCTTTAACAACAACAAAGATATCTATGTCGCTATGCTCATTAAAATCTCTTCTGCGAGCAAGTGAGCCAAACACACCTATAGCTTCAGCCCTTTTAAGGCTATCGCCCAAAGATAAAATAAGTTTCTTTACCTCTTCCATGAAGTTATGGGCTTCCATATGTTCTCAACATCTATTTTCTAAATAACTGACAACTTATCATTAATAATTGGTTCTATAAGCCTGCCTCTTCCAATACTGCAGGAACCCTTTTTTCCCAACCGATAGCCATAATATGAACGCCCTGACACAGATCCTTCAATCCTTTAACAAGCCCGGCCGCTATTTGGATACTGGTTTTGACCTTATCCTTGGTTTCTTCCATTTTCTTGATTAAGGGTTCGGGCACAAACACCCCGGCCACGTTTTTATTCATGAACCTAGCCATACCTGCTGACTTTAATAGGATAATCCCAGCCAGCACTGGAACTCTGAAGCCTTCCACACGCCTCATGAATTTTTTAAAAACGTCTAAGTCATACACACCCTGTGTTTGGAAGAACCTTGCCCCCTCCATTATCTTCTTCTCCATTTTAATAATCTGCATCTCAAATGCAGCCTCAGAGTCAGCACCAGGATTCACTACCGCTCCCGGAAAAAAGTCTGTAGATCCCTTAAGCTGATTTCCCATCATATCCAAGCCTTCATTAAGCCTCCTTATTACCCTTAATAGGCTTACAGAATCCAGATCAAACACAGGCATTGCCTGAGGATGATCCCCCAATGTAGGATGATCCCCTGTAAGGGCTAACACATTCCTAATACCTAGAACCCAAGCACTAAGCAGATCAGATTGTAGGGCTAATCTGTTTCTATCCCTACAGGTAAGCTGGAAAATTGGTTCAAGACCATGATCTATCAGAAGATGACAGACCGCCATAGAGCCCAACCGCATAACGGAACTTTGAAGATCGGTCACATTAATAGCATCCACCCTTCCTTTAAGAATCTGGGCATTTTCTAATATACCCTCTACCTCCGTGCCCTTAACCGGCCCTATTTCGGCAGTTACCACGAATTTTCCAGAATCTAATGCCTCTCTAAATCCCATTGTAGTTCGTTTTATGTTATAAGCCGCCTAGGCCCCTGCATTTTGCGATAATCCTTCGACTCTAAAAAGGACTTAAGTACTCCCAAGCGGTCCAATTTCTTCATGCGGTCATAAATGAGCATCCATCCACAATCCATCTCTTTTGAGACTTCACATTTCCCATTGGAGGTTCCTCCGCAAGGACCATTCAATAATCCTTTACTACAAGCAGTTAAGGGACAGATGCCTCCGGTAAATTCCAAAACACAATCCCCACATGTACCACATCGATGTTCTCTCTTGCCTCGCTCCATTGACTCCCTATCAGGCATGCTGTTGCAAGCAGGATGGACTACTTTGTCGGTTACCTCTGCTAGTGATTGAACTCCCAAACCACAGGCCATGACCAAAATAGACGAAGTATTCACCAAATCCTTATTCAGCTCTGAAAGTATAGACTTTGCCTTTACACAAAGAAGACCTCTTATGGTGGAACCAGTAATATCTATGCCTCTCCCCTCAAGTTTTTTCTTCATCTCAGTAACATCTGCTTCACCGCCAGCCTGGTTGGCTTTAGCGCAGCCTTTGCATCTTAAAATAAATACCTTCTCATCATGAACCAAATATCCCAAAATCTCCTCAAAGGGTTTTTGTTCAAATACAATCAATGCTCAATACCTCCTGATGACCCAGGCATGTAGCCTTAGCATCTTAAGAGAAATCCTCTACCATATAGGAAGAGAAACCGTAACAGTGGTGCCTTTACCTACCTCACTTTCCACGCTCAAAGTACCCCGATGAGCATCCACCACGCCTTTAACGATGGAAAGGCCCAATCCGGTGCCGGTAATATCTCGAGTCCGATCAGATTTCACTCGATAAAACTTATCGAAGATTCTAGTAATATCCTTGTCCTCCATGCCTATCCCAGTATCTGATACCTTTATCTGGACACTCTCTCCTTCCCTCTTCATGGTTACACGAACCTGTCCACCTGAGGGTGTGTACTTGATGGCATTACTGATAAGATTTACGAACACAGCTTCCAAGCCGCTTCTGTTTCCATTAATGAAAGGAATGCCCTCCTCGGCCGATATTTGTAAATCGACATTTTTATCCTCTGCCTGGGGGCGCATTAAATCGACAGTTCTTTGGAGTATCTCGGAGAGGCTCAAGAGTTCTCTCTGTTCGATGACCCTGCCTTCTTCAATTCTGCATACATTTAACAGGTCGTTCATCAGTGTAATCATGCATTTCACTTTTTCTTTGGCCTTTCGAAGCAAGTCTTTCTGTTTGTCATTTAACTCTCCTACTATTCCATCCAAGACAACAGACAGTTGTAATAATGTGGAACTTAGGGGAGATTTCAATTCATGAGACACCATAGCCACAAAGTCAGATTTGACCCTATCCATAGCACTTATATGAGCCACGTCGTGAAGCAATGTCACCGTACCAATGAGCGCACGGTTCTTATTTCTGACAGGATAAATATGAACCCTCAGTCTCACACCTCCCGCTTCTATTAGACATACCTCTTCAGGTATGGAGGAACGTGGGGGAACATCTTGCGTCAGCATCTTGGTTATCAGTTCAACCAAACTTTCATTTTTAATACAGTCTCGGATAGATCTGCCTACCATGGAGTCCTTCGCTACACCTACCATGGTTGCCGCTCTGGGATTATGGAGAATGACCTTACCTCGTTGATCGGTAACTAATATTCCATCGGCTATGCTATCAATTATAGTCTTAATACTTTCATTATCCCCTCGCTTCTGAAGTATTGCTTCACCCTGTTTTTTTAAGGCCTTAACTTGGCTCTGAAGAATTTTCTTTTCAACTGCCCTCTTTACCACCATGCGAACCTGATCTTCCGTAAAGGGCTTCGAGATATAATCATAGGCTCCCTCCCTCAGGGCAACCATGGCGGCTACTGTATCCCCTCCAGTAAGTACTATCACAACAATCTCCGGACGGGCCTGACGAAGGGTTCTTAAGACCTTCATCCCACTTAGCCCTGACATCTCCAAATCCAGTAGCATTATATCCACATGCCCTTTTTGGACAATAAGCAGTGCTTCTTCTCCATTTTCTGCAGTCCTTACCTTGTAGCCTTCGTCTGTCAATATTTGACTGCAGTCATAGAGAACTTTAGCAATCGGCATCCACAATCAGGATATTTGGTTTCCTCAACACTACTCTCTCCGGCATCTAAACTTTTTTACCAGCTCCTTTTTCTGCTGAGATTTTCAATAAATTTTCCACTCTGCTTACCAACTCTGATGGCTCTATCGGTTTATCAACATAATCGTCAGCCTCAGTCCTCATACCCATTTCCTTAGTGTATTCGGTGGCCTGAATGGCCCGCCCTACTGCAGTTAGCAATAGAATGGGAATATTACAATACTTGGGATCCTCCTTCAATTTGGCACAAACCTGGTAACCATCCATCTTGGGCATCATGACATCCAAAATGATTAAATCTGGAGGCTCGGTTTTGGCCTTTTTTAGCCCCTCTATTCCATCATAAGCCACAATTACCTCATAAGCCTTATGTTCCAGAATAAGTTTGGTAGCCTCTACGAAATCTGGATCATCATCCACCATCAGGATTTTCTTAATGCCCATATTCACCACCTCTAAGATCCATTAAACCTTCCCTGCCTTCTTAAGCAATTTTTCTACCCGCTCTAATAGTGTGCTGCGTTCAATGGGTTTTTCCACATAATCATCTACATCCATCCTCAGTCCTGTCTCCAATTCATATCGACGTTGGCCGGCCTTTTCAGGAACGGCAGTCAACACAATAATGGGTACATTAGCATACTTGACCATTCTAGGGTCTTTAAGCTGTTTGCAAACCTCAAACCCATCCATCTTAGGCATAAGCAGGTCCAAAATCATAAGATCCGGTCTCTCATCTTTCAACTTAGCCAAACCCTCCTCACCATCTTTAGCGGTAACTACCTGATAGCCACTTGCCTGTAAGATAATCTCTATAGCCTCCAATATCTCCGGATCGTCATCCACCACCAATATCCTTGCACCCATAATTCCTCCCACGGCTATTTGCTGTTTGCAGTTGGCTTTCTACTAATAGCAAGCAGTCGCTTATACTATAGGTCTAGGTAATAAACCCGCCTTGTTAACAATGGTGGGAACAATATCCTCCCAGGCCACTGCCATGATGTGAATACCATGGACTCCCTCTATCTCCTTAATTTGGTCAATAATTTCAAGGCATATGTTCATCCCTTCTTCCTTGGCATCCTTGGCATCTTCCATGCGGGCAACTATTTCATCCGGCACACTTATTCCGGAGACATTGTCCCTCATGTACCGAGCCATGCCCACGGACTTTAAGGGAGTAACCCCAGCCAGTATATGGACCTTTTCGTGGAGTCCTTTATCTCTAACCATGGACATGTATCTTCCAAATTTACCTATATCAAACACACACTGGGTCTGAATAAAATCAGCACCAGCAGCGACCTTTTTGGCTAGCCGTATAACCCTAAATTCAAAGGGATCAGCGAATGGATTTGCAGCAGCACCGATAAAAAGGGGCACTTCACCAGAAATATTCTCACCACACAGAAACCTTTTCTCATCCCGCATGGTCTTAAGGGTCTGGATCAGCTGAATGGAGTCAATATCATAAACACCCTTGGCCGTAGGATGATTGCCAAATCTTTGATGGTCACCAGAAAGACACAGGACATTCCGAATCCCCAGTGCCACTGCTCCCAAGATGTCACTTTGGATGGCAATTCGATTCCGGTCCCTGACCACCATCTGCATTACAGGATCAATCCCCATCTGTATTAAAAGAATGCAGCCACTTAGGCTTGACATACGCACGATAGCTGTCTGATTGTCCGTGACATTCATAGCATCACAGTAGTCTTTTAGAAGTTCCCCCTTCCTCTGAATTACCCTTGCAGAGGTCCCTTTGGGAGGACCACATTCGGCGGTTACCGCAAATTGTCCACTCTCTAATACCTTCTCTAGGTTACTACCTGACTTCATGTGATAAGATCCTCCCTCACCATTTTACGGGGACCACCATGCCCCGCTGTGGACCAGTCCTTTATGGGAAGGATTTCTTCTAATTTATCCAATTGATTCAATTTCCTTAATCTATCGTATATCAATTGCCAGACACAATCAATATCTGGACTAACTTCACACCTGCCATTAACTGAACCACCGCAAGGACCATTAAAGAGGCTCTTGGAACACCTGGCGATGGGACACAATCCACCAGTCTTATCTAAAACACAATTGCCACAACCTGCACAACGTTCCGACCATACACCCTGTTTTTCGGTCACCCCCATAAAACTAGTATTGAGGGCAGGTAGGGCAATAGTACTGCTAAATATGTCCGCCAAGAAATTAACACCTACACCACAGGCCATGGAGAGAATGGCATCATATTTGTCCACAATACCTTCTAATGACTCTAAAAATTCAGGTTCACATTGTCTTTCTATGGTCATCTCACCAATCTCTATAGGCTCACCTTTCTTCTTTCTGGCCATTCTTATAATGGAAGCAAGAATCTCCACCTCTTTCGGTCCACCGGCAGAGCATACCACTACACAGGTATTGCATCCCAAGATAAGAATCTTCTTAAAAACTGCGATCATATTGAGAATTTCTTCCATAGGCTTTCTCTCAGCTACAATCATAAAGCCATCCTACCTTCAGACTTCACTCTTTCACCTGAAAATAGCTCCTCCCCTAGAGAGTAAAGAGTAGATTTTGCCAGTTAGGAGATTAAAAAATTTCA
>DTXE01000319.1 GCA_012962595.1 Syntrophaceae bacterium
GATGAGGGTAATGTAGAGGTAACTTTTTCCTCCTTTGATCAAAGACTTCTCCAGGCAGCCAAGGTAGAAAAATTGATTATTCCTGCATTCCACAACTCTAATAAGGCATCCACAGAGAGTCATTAGTCAATAGGCAGTTGTCCCTTAATTTGGCTGTTCGCGGTTCGCTATTCGCAAAGAGCAAATTAGATATGACCGATGACTAATGACCAGTGACGTTGCTTATAGTTATGGATGACACTGACAAGGCCATTCTGAATCAGATACAGTCAGATTTTCCCATAACGTCTCGTCCATTCTCGGAGATTGCCAAGCGTCTGAATTTGAAGGAACAAGAGGTACTAAAAAGACTAACCCGGCTCAAAAAAATGGGAATCATCAGGAGAATCGGCGGAAATTTCAATCCCGAAAGGCTTGGCTTTACCAGCACGCTTTGTGCAGCCAGGGTTCCGGAAAACAAGATAGATAAATTTGTGGAAGTAGTGAATGGTTACCCTGGAGTAACCCACAATTACAGACGAAATCATGACTACAATATCTGGTTTACTTTCATTGCCGAATCAAGAGAAAAGATTGAGAAATATCTTCATGAAATATCATTAAAAACCGGGGTGACTGAAATATATAATCTGCCCGCCTTGCGGGTATTTAAAATAAAGGCTCAGTTTGAGGTGTAACAAGCTTTCCGCTTCAAAAAATTGATCACTTAGCATAAAAAACAAAGTTCGCTAGTACACAAAGGAGGTATTAGATATGGATTGGGGATTGAGAAATCGTTTATCAAGGATCATTAAGCCGGATACCGGCCACACAGTTATGTTGGCAGTAGACCATGGATATTTCTTGGGGCCTATTAGTAAGCTAGAAGATCCTGCCAAAACTATTGAGCCACTTCTGCCCTATGCAGATGCAATTATGCCTACAAGGGGCGTATTACGTACATCAATAAACCCTCATATCAATACGCCCATTGTTCTCAGGGTATCTGGTGGCAATAGCATTGTGGGTAAAAATCTAGCCGATGAGGGAATCACTACATCAATAGAAGACGCCATCCGTCTTAATGTGGCAGCAATGGCTCTATCTATCTATGTGGGTACTGAGTATGAGCATCAGACTCTACTAAACCTCTCTAAACTGGTTAATGAAGGTGAAAAATATGGTATACCTGTATTGGCAGTTACAGCTGTGGGTAAGGAGCTAGCCAAAAGAGATGCCCGCTACCTCGCCTTATGCTGCCGCATTGCGGCTGAATTAGGAGCACATTTTGTAAAGACTTACTATTGCGAGGGATTTGAAAAGGTTTCAGGTGGCTGTCCTGTTCCACTAGTTATAGCAGGTGGACCTAAATTAGAAACAGAACTTGATGCCTTGAAGATGGCTTACAATGCTATTCAAGAAGGTGCTGTGGGCGTGGATATGGGGCGAAATATATGGCAATCTGAACACCCTGTGGCAATGATTAAGGCCATACGATCCATTATTCATGAAAATGCTACTGTCAAGGAGGCCCATAAGCTATTTAATAGTATTAAGAAAAGCAGAAAAAAGGCTGCCTGATATAATTGTTTGAGAGCTCTGAAAAGGCTCCTTTGAGTAACTCTTAGATGGGTCAAAATTTCATTTTACCCCGTTAGAATGCCCCGCTTGCCCTGTTAGAATAAATTCTAACGGGGTTTACGGAACGAAAAGGATTTTTTTCAGAGCTCTCTTTTAATTAGCTTACCTAGTTTTCTGATTTTTGATTTCTCTAAAGTGAAAGGCATTATGCGGGTAGCCATGTATTATAACAATAGTGAGGTGAGATTAGAGGAGATTCCAATTCCAAAAATTGGTTCCGGCGAGCTATTGGTAAAGGTAGTGGCTAGTGGTATCTGTGGCAGTGATGTAATGGAATGGTATCGCATTAAAAGGGCACCTTTGGTATTAGGTCATGAGATAACAGGAAGGATTGTCCAGGTTGGAGAGGGTGTAGAGCATTACAAAATAGGAGACAGGGTTTTCGTGTCCCATCATGTTCCTTGTAATACATGCCGATACTGCCTGAACGGTCATCACACTGCATGCCATACCTTACACAAAACAAATTTTGACCCCGGCGGATTCGCTGAATATATCCGTGTGCCACCAATAAATGTGGACCGCGGTGTGTATCTACTCCCTGATGAGGTATCTTTCGAAGATGGGACATTTATTGAGCCATTGGCCTGCGTTCTGCGGGGACAAAGATTTGCAGGTATACAGCCAGGGCACACTGTACTGGTCATGGGCAGCGGTATTTCTGGCCTGCTTCACCTGCAACTGGCTCTGGCATTAGGAGCGGGCCGAGTATTTGCCACAGATATTAATGAATATCGTCTGAAGGCAGCACAACAATTTGGGGCCAATGCTGTGATACATGCCAAAGAGGATGTACCAGCCAGGCTACGCCAGGTCAACGAGAATAGACTGGCCGACCGGGTGATAGTTTGCACTGGAGCCCTGCCAGCCTTCACCCAGGCGTTACAATGTATAGACAACGGAGGTACTATCTTGTTTTTTGCGCCCACAGACCCTGGGGTTGATGTTCCTGTTCCCATTACTGACCTTTGGCGTAAAGAGATAACATTGATGACCTCATATGGTGCTAGCCCTGCGGACCTGGCAACGGCATTGGAATTGATCCGTGCTGGTAATGTACGCGTGCATGAGATGATAACCCATAGGTTAAAACTAGAAGAGGCCGGTCTGGGCTTTAAGCTAGTGGCAGAAGCTAAGGATTCTATCAAGGTTATCATCCAGCCCTAGATATGGGATGGATTTTATGGCAGTAATTGCCAAAAATGGTAAAATAAGCAACCGAAAGAAAAAGGAGTATGTTTGCCATTGTTGCAGGCAGAAACAGCCTTTTTGCTGGACATGCCCATGTGGTTTTCACATTTGCTCTGCTTGCATGGAGGAAAACCTGTGGGGTTTCACATGCAACGCTGTAACCTGGACGTGTCCAGATTGTAGAGAAATTCGCTCATTTTGATATCTGTTTATACTTGGGGACAAGATGGATGATATACGGGTTGCTGCAGTGATAATGCAATCGGTAGTGGGAAACACTCAGGACAACCTCTCTCGCATGGATTTTTTTGTCCGGCAGGCAGCAGATCAAGAAGTAAACCTAGTGTGTTTTCCTGAAATGAGCATCACCGGCTACAGCATCCGTAAGACTATCCGGAAATACGCTGAGCCCATCCCAGGCCCCAGTACAGAAGCCGTAGCCCGTATGGCCCGGGAAAACCATATTCTCATCCTGGCTGGTCTATTGGAGGTGAATGAAAGGGATTCCTTTACCATAAGCCACATCGTAGTTGCACCTCATGGACTTATAGGTATCTACCGGAAGCTACATCTAGGCCCTCCAGAGCAGCATCTATACCAGCCAGGTGATGAGTTGCCCATCTTTCAATATGGGGGTACAGCTTTTGGCATCGAACTTTGTTATGATGCCCACTTTCCTGAATTAAGCACACTTCTTGCGCTTAAAGGGGCAGAGGTGCTATTCCTACCCCATGCTTCACCCAGAGGATCGCCCAAAGAAAAGTACAATCACTGGTTGCGTTATCTCCCGGCCCGAGCCTACGACAACAGTGTCTTCCTGGTAACTTGCAACCAGGTGGGTGATGGTGGGGCTGGCCTAACGTTCCCAGGAGTGGCGCTCGTCTTGGATCCAAAAGGGCAAGTGATGGTGGAGAGGACAGGCGATGACGAAGGGATGATCGTGGCAGATTTACGATCCCATGATTTTACCTACGTGCGGAATCATAGAATGCGCTTTTTTCTTCCCCATCGCCGCCATTGGTGTCTGTCTCGATCAGACTCGCCTCTGGCATCAGATAGAACGCTACCTGAGTCACTATTCCATCGGTGTCTGCTGCAGTTGCGGTCACGCCTATCGTGCCGCTCACCACACCACTGACTGGAGAGACGACAGTTACGGTTGGCGGGGCATTATTATCGATGGTCACTGCGATACTATCTTCACCGACCTGGTCAGCACCATCTTTCATCGGTGCGTATATCTGGTAGCTGCCATCAGGTACTGTGTTTGTATCCCAGTCGCAGCTCCATACACCACTGACCTCTGTGCCGCCACATATCGTGCCACTTGACTCTCCGGTGTATGTGAAGACACATGACACAATGTCGTCTTCGCCGCTCTGATCAATCGCCGAGACCGTTACTACACCGCTGATGGTGTCTCCGTCTGATGGGGCTGTGATTTGTGGGTCTGGTGGATTGTCAGGTATCACACAACTGAAATCTCCATCTACCCAGCTGACATCTGTTAGATTAGTGCCCACATCATCGAAGAGCATTGAGTCATCGTTATCGATGACC
>DTXE01000320.1 GCA_012962595.1 Syntrophaceae bacterium
AAGGGCCATGAATGTTTCATGTGAAAATAATTCCTCTAATTTGGAGGCAGGAGGATTGAGAAGAAATCCTCCTGCCTGTATTGCATTTTCATATCTCTTTGTGGCTGAAGGTCATGAAGGTTTCAAGTAAAGTACGTGTAGCCTGCTTTACCCCGTTAGAATAAATTCTAACGGGGTTTACCTAAAATGGTGGGGGGATTTCGATTCCTGTCTTGCCTTTGTATCTATATATAACAGTCTCTGAAGACCTTTTTCCTTGGCTAGCTACCTTATTTTTAGTTTGTTTTCGGGGGGTCTCTTGAAATATCGCAGGTACTTCCTGGGACTTTATATCCACCTTAGTTTGCTGAGACAGGGGCTTTGCAATTTCTGATTTTTGAAGGCTGACTTGCTGAGACTCCTGACCCTCATTTCTAGCCCTTGAGAGGAATAGTCCAACGGAGAGACCTAGTATGAATATTATTGCTGAAATGGATGCCAAAACAGACTTTTTGGACCACTTTAATTCCGTTGGGGTTTCTGTCAAAATGCTTTCTTTAAGAGAGGTTGAAGTTCTTTTCTTGGCCCTCTGTAGCTCGAGTTTTTTAAGGCCTCTAAAATGTAACTCATGTGGATTCCTCTTCCACAGCCAACACAAGATGTGGGGTCTCATAGGAAGGCAATCGGCTATAAAGAACCATCTTAGTCTCTGGTCCTACAATGCCATCCACTCTAATGTGGTGGTTTCTCTGAAAATCAGCAACAGCCATTTTTGTTTTTTTGCCATATATTGATGTTATGTCACTATCATAATACCCCAAAGATTTCAACTTCTTCTGTATCCAGGCCACCTCAGCAGTATGGTCCCCATATTCTATGCAGGTGGCTAGTTCCTCAAAGTCCTTCCAGAATATGTAAGCTCGCCCATACCAGAACCTATCTGTTGTTAAAAGAGGAAGATTCATATCATTGCCCAAAGAGAAAGTTCCTTGGTCACCCTTAATATGTTTCAAGGCAATATATTTGGCCTTCATTTCTTCTGGTAGACGCAGTTCTAGGATAGCGGGATAGTTTAAGGCCCTTATGCCACTCAGATTGCCGTCATACTGATACATCCGCATACCTAGGTCTGAAGCTATAGTGTTGAATTTAAGACTTGGATCTACCGCTGTAGATAAACCCCACATGTTTATGATTACTCTGACAGCCCTTAGCTTGGTTTCCTTAGCAGAAAGTGCTGTCAGAGTTTCTAAGAGTGGGTTAAGGTTTGATGAGACCACAGCAGATGCTTCCTGTGAAGTCACCGTTTCCACGGGGATGTTCTGTGCTGATGTAACCTCGGTTTGGAGCTTTCCTTTTGGTATAACTTGCTTTGAAGAAAGTTTTGAGTTTTGAGCCTTTCCTAGTACCATAAGAAATGTGTCATTAATTCTATCCCTAAGTTGCCATCCTATAGTAAGCAAGACCAAAATCCCCACCATGGCGGTGATTTGTTTTACAAATCTTTCCCGCACGACTCGTCGGTCTATTTCTCCCAGATCGGCAATGGCCTTGCGGACGATTTTCCTAGTAACCTTCTTTTTATTTAAGGTATAGGCCACAATTAAGGCACGATCGGCTAAGATGTTTATCAGACGGGGGATACCCTTGGTGTAGCGATGGATAGCTTGATAGGCTGCCCTGGTAAACAATTTCTCTATCTCGTTGGAACCACTGGCAATGCGTAGACGATGCTCAATATACTTTGCTGTCTCATGTAAACCAAAGGGTCTAAGGTGGCTTCTAACCACGATCCTTTGGTCCAATTGCCGTAACTTACGTTGACGGAGAATATCCTCTAACTCAAGTTGTCCTATAAGGACGATTTGCATTAATTTTCTTGTGTCTGTCTCTAAGTTGGAAATAAGACGGAGCTGTTCTAAAACAGATGGATCAAGGTCCTGAGCTTCATCTATGATTAGTACCACATTTTTTCCTTGTCCACTGGCCTTAAGAAGGAAATGATTGAGTTCTTGGATCAATGTCCGGTTGCTGTCTTTGGTTGCGTCAATCTTAAACTCAGTGTTAATAGCGCGAAGCAATTCTAGACTGGTTAAGGCTGGATTGTATATGAGAGCCACTTCGTAATCTTCGTCACTTAACATATCCAAGAAGGCCCGACAGAGGGTGGTCTTGCCTGTTCCTACTTCGCCAAAGATGGCCACAAATCCCTTTCTCTCTTGCACAGCATAAGAGAGATGCGCTAGGGCCTCTTTATGTTTCTGGCTTAGGAACAGATACTTGGGATCAGGCGTTAAATTGAATGGATTTTCGGTAAAACCAAAATAGCTCTCATAGATTCCGGGGTTGCTGTGTAGTTCCACCTTTGTCTTTACAGCCTCGTTCATATTCAACTTCTCACTTGTATGTTTTTTTGTGAAAGCTACTTACTTCTCTTACCTTAGAGAGGGATTCATAGGTTAAGTATATGGAGTTTGGTGAGAAAGTCAATAAATTACTTCTAGTGGAGTTTCCTGAGTTTGTATTTAGCCGGTTGCTACCAAAAGTTGAGGCATA
>DTXE01000321.1 GCA_012962595.1 Syntrophaceae bacterium
GAGGAGCTATTTTCAGGTGAAACATTAGGGAGGTATGCATCTATGCAACTAACAGGCTCTTCACCCTTGTTCATGATTCTAGGTTTTCTATTAGGACTGGGAGTTGTGTACTTTCTTGTTAGAATCAAGAAGATCACTGTAAATAGGCTTGATGACCGGACGCTTGTGCTAAAATTGCCTTTTTTAGGCTGTGTAGAGGCAAATGGGCCTACAAAATATCAAGGCCTATTCGTCCGGAATGTCTCTGAGACCCTGAACAAGGTTAAATTGTTTCAAGGGCTTATGGACTTCGATTTGATGCTCCGCTATGCCCAGGATTACAACATCAATTACATTGGAGTGGAGGGTGACAATCCAGATGGCTCATGGAGTAAGGGAAGACTTGCCTATTCTACCCTCTCCAAGGGACATAATGGAGGATATGATATCTTTCTAAATCCAGATCTGGATCGGGATGTGGTATGTAGCCGCCTTAAAGAGGAATTGGGATTAGATATCAAACCTGAAGAACTTCATACATTCCTTTTCCTGCACGAAATAGGACATACCCGGAAGGCAGGAAATGACTGTTATATTAGCGCTAGACTTAATCATTCTTTATCAGGGGGAAGGCGATCAGTCCGTAGGAGGCGGGAATTAAAACTACTTCATTCAAAAGTGGAGAGATTTGCCGATGATTTTGCCATTAAGGAGCTTTTGAAATGGAGGGGCAGCCAGCTTTTAGATTCTGGATATCCTCTATGAGGATTTCTACTTGTCTATTTAGGGCCGATAGGTTAGCCACAGCATCCTCTCTCTTTACCTTTTCTTGCTCTACCCTTTCCACCAGCTTAGTGAGGTCTACCACCACGGTATTTATTCTTCTGAGCAGGTCTTCTACCATAGAGTCGGCTATGTGGTCAATCAATTTAAAGAAATAACCGAACTTAATCCCTTCTTTATATTCTGTCAGTATCTCTATAAGCTCCTTCTTGGTTTCTGACTTGACAATTTTCAGCCCATTTTTAATAAATTTTAGGTAAGCCTCCCTTTTCCCCTTATGATTCCCTCTTTTCATTATTCTTTTCAGTGGATTGATCAGTCTATTTGTACCAAAATACCATAGGATCTGCGCCTTGAACCTGGGATTATATTGCATAAGCCTGGAAAAGGTGGGGATATTTAATGTTTGGTTTTTATACCTAAAATCACCATTAGCCAGTGAAGGTACCTGCGAAGCGATCCCTAGTTTTTGTACCTCTCCATAATAACCTTGCAAGGAGTCTTCCAACATAGATAAAAATGGCTGGCGAATATGAGCAAAGTCCTTTTCTATATTCTCTTCCTGAGTTCTGACAAAATCTATTATTTTAAGATTTATTTCCTCGGTCAGGAATTTGCACAGTGACTGACGAAATCCGTGGTAAAATTGGTATAAGATGGTTAAGGATTTTATCTCTTGTCTAAGATGGGATAGGGTAGAGGCATCTGCAGGATATACCTCTCCAGGCCAACTGAGTTTAAACTGGTCTAGATTCACAGGATAATTTTTGATAGATTCTAAAGCCTCCCGAACAATAGGCCCATATCTTCTATCAAAGTAACTGTCCACTCGATTTCTAACCCTTTTTTTAATGTCTTCACGGCTTCCGTGAACAGTATTTTTAATGGTGGTCATTACACTATCCAAGACCTTTCTCTTTTCATCGATATTTGCCGATGTTTGTTTGATAGTGGCCCAATCTTTGTCCCACAAACCCTGATTTATTTTGATGAAGTCCTCAATGCCTTGAGTCACTGTAGTTATCAACTCAAGGCCGCTTGAGAGAAGTAAGGCAAATCTTTTCTCGGTGGTATATTTGACAAAGGACTCTTGCCACCTTTTGCTTTCGAACTGTGATAGCTCAATCATATCTTGATCTTCTTCCCAGGCCTGTATTCTGAGTAAGTCCCTTTTGCTAAGGGCATAGTTGTCTTCCCGCATACAGGAAAGTAGATTGTAGAGGCAGGAGAAGGCATAAATTTCAGGCCGAGGTTTGATCATAGAAAGTTCCTGTCGTACCCTTTCTATGAGAGCTTTCAGGTCTAGAATCCCTTCGTGTTCTCCAAAATCCACATTAATAATAAAAACCGTATTATCCAATAATCTGAGTGTCTTGATAACAGAGAGAAGACGGATATCTGCCCCTCTTAGCCCCATGCGACTACTAATCACATACAGTATAAGGTGGCTTTTAAGCAGATATTCTTGAAGTAAAGTAAAGTGTAAAGGATTAGGTGAGTCAATACCCTGACAGTCACCAATTTCAACTCCCTCGCCAATCCAGCCTAAAGGTACCTTGAGAAAAATGTCCTTTAAAAATACGGCCTGGGACTGCTGGCTGACGAACTCTTTATGCCTAGAGAGTTGCCTTCCTTTAAAGACCACATTGCTTGGAGTATTGTGGATGTAATTACTCAGTCTTTCATAACCCTCTAAATACGAATTTAGAAGGATAAAGTTCTTCTCTATACTTTCCTGAGAGAAGATATCATTAGACTTAAATGCCTTTAAACCATCCTGTAAAAGCTTTCGATCCCTATCATTCCTTATGTCGAAAACGCCCTCACCTTTTTCAAAACCAGGGAAGAGGGTTAAGGCCTGATTTAATTCCTGGTTTATCTCATTCCAGGTCTTAAATTCTATTTGTGCCTGTGGGTCATGCCCATGTCTGATTTTGGTTACAAAGGCGGTAATAATCCCTGCTCCCCGCCTTAAATAGTCCCTACCCAAGAGGGAATTTATAAAGGTACTTTTGCCTGATTTTACTGTACCTACCACAGCAATGCGGATTATATTTTGGCCCATATAGTCTTTAACCGTGGTAAGCACTCTCTGCCATTCTTTTATCTGACCTAAATCAGGACCATATATGTGTGCCAGGGAGTTTACCAGTTGTTCTACCTTGGCAATAAGGTTTGTAAATTCTCTTTCCATGTGTTATTTCTTGAAGTAGACAACCTTAGTCAGGGCATATCCCTTCTCTAATAATAAAAGGCCTGACAGGAATCAATAGTAGCAGGATATAAGGCGGTTAATTTGGGTGGGGGCAGAGTGAAGGATATAGAATTTCTTGCACTCTGCCTCTAATATTTAATTCAGGCACCCTCTTGCGCCTTTTTTGGTTTAGCTGTTAGCTGCTTAAGCCACCCCTCAATTTCCTTGGATTGAGTCTCTATTTTCTCCAGATCCTCAAAACCATAGTCCTTTGCCTTTTGGAGATGGGTCAGGGCTTCTCTATACATCCTTATCATTATATTTTTGCCTCTGATGGTTTTATCCAGTGCCGTAAAGTATTCCAATTTGCCCATACGGATATTGAGCGCCTCTTTTTGATGGGCAGTGGTTGCCAAATTCTTGGCCACTTCTAATAACTTATTAGCCTCAGAAAGGCTTGGTTGAGAATGCTCTTCAAGCTGTCCGTCCGCCTTCTCTAATACCAGGTTAAATATGGCATTAATAGCGTCATATGAGGTACCGTAAGAACCTTCGGTCAGTTTCCCCAAGTCCACCTTAGGTAAAACTATAGGATCAACATCCTTAACCCTAATTCTTTCTTTAGAAAATGGAGAAAACTTTCCTCTCCAAAGCGTTACCTCATTTCCATCCTGTTTAATATAAAACCTACTGGCGTTAAACATGGAAAGGAATAGCAAGATGCCCAAAATCCCACCAATTACCAATAAAGGCATTCCAAACCCAAATCCTCCCCCCTTGGGTGGTGAGGGAGGGGTAGGTTCCTTAAACTCCACCTTAGCCTCTTCCTTTTTCTCCTCTTCCATCTTGAATTCCTCCTTTTTATATTCCTCTGTTACCTCCCCTTCCTTCTGTTCAGCAGAAACCTCCTCTTTTTTCTCTCCTTCAGATACTATATCTTCCCTCTTTTCCTCTTCCATTTTAAGTTCCTCCTTTTTATATTCTTTGCTTGTCTCATCCATTTTTTCCTCTGACAAACCTTCTAAACCGGCTAGCCCCATTTTCTCATAACGCCTTCGCCACCGATAATAGGTGGATACCGATATATTCCACTTTTTTACCGCCTCTTTCACCGGTAAGAAAGATTGAATCACATCATCCAAGACCATCTTTTTGCGTTTGGCCTCTTCTGATGAGCCAAATTCTTTACCCTCTGTGGACTCAAACAGAATCTTTTTACCCATCTGTCTTCGTCTCTTCTTCGTTCGGTGTTTTTGGAAAAATTCAGAAAGCTCTGAAAAAATCCTTTTCACTCCGTGAAATGAGATTTTTGACCCATTTAAGACTTGCTCGCTGAATCCTCAAAACACCCCCGTAAGATAGCAGCCTACACCATGTGATAGAGAGGCTTACCCAGGCCTTTTCAGAGCCTTCACTCAAATTATCTCCACTTATCACCTCCTTTGCCAGGGATATATAATCTTCAGCCCCATGAGAGTTTCTGGTGCTACTGTCGGAACCTTTTTGCCGCTCATGGCAAACATTTCTCTTTGGATTTATAGCATGTACAGGTTTTTGCAGCAAGAAAAAAATTCAATCAGAGGTATCTCCTAATTTTCTTGACAGTTAGTATCAGCTACGCTATAAAACCGGTCAGTGAGCAGTATTTAATTTTAATTGTAACAAGGGGGGTGTTTTTTTGGTAAAGAATTCGGGGAAAAACGAAATGGCAAATGATCGAAATAAAAGGATCAAAGAATTGGAGAAAGAGATTAAGGCAAAAGACAAAGAGATAAGCAGTAAGACAAAGGAGATAGAAAAGCTAAAAGCAGATGTATCAAAACTGAAGCAGGATATAACAAAATGGGAAAAGGAAAAAAAGGAACACATCTCCTATCAGGAAAAACAAATAGAAAAGCTGGAGAGCGAGATAAGATTAAAGGATGATAAGATTTCTGAAGATAGGATTATTATCTCGCAATATGAGGCAAAAGTTAAGGAAAATGAAGCTAGGATAACCAATCTCAGTGACCAGGTAGATAGATTGACCTCAAATATTAAGGATGCAGAGGATTTTTATTCATCTATCTTCAAGGAGAGGAGTAAATTAGCCTCACAGGTTAAACATCAAGAACAGTTGATTAAAGAAAAGGATGATAAGATAAAGAACATAAGTGAAGAAGTAGATAGATTGACCTCAGGCATTAGCCGAATAGAGGAGGCTATTAAAGAGAAGGATGATAAGATAAAGCGAATGGAGGATGAGAGGATTCCATTTAAGAGGCGGATGAGTATCTTATCCATTTTAGCTATTGTGATTGCTGTTGTGACCTTTATATTTAATTACTCAACCTTATCTAAGGCCAATTTTCTTCGAACCAGTGAAAATATAAAGGTTGCCAAGGAAATAGGGAAAAGGGTCAGCAAGATTGAAGCAATGGTCAATTTGGCCAACTCCAAGGCTATGGAAAACACGCATAAGCGATTTGTTAGAAATTTGAACAGTGTCTTATTTATGATGGAAGATGTGGATGAATCCATGCCTAAAGACCTTAAATTGAAGGTGTCAGAAATCCAAAAAGAGATTAAGTCTTTAATAAAGGCAGCGGAGAAAAGATAATTGAAAGGGTAGAGGATAACAAAAGATACCCAAAATTAACTATGTAATGAAAAGGAGAATAAGGTGCTTGATAAAATCCCCCAATTTTTCCTTCCCTTAACAGCTCTCTTAGTAACGGTTACAGTGTTTATCTACACCAGTTATGCCATCTCCAGAAAAGGTGGATTTATACAACAAATGACTGAAGTTAGCAAAGAATTAAAAAATGCAGATAAGAGGGTATCAATACTTGAAGAGGGTGTGAAAGCTACCCAATCCAAGATCACAAGGAATGTTGAGCGGCAATTTTTGAGAGATATGAACCAGATTTTACTTATAATAGAGGGTATTGATAAAGGGATTGACAGATCCTTAGAGAAGAAGGTAAATAAGCTTTCAGACCAAGTCAAAGAGATAATTGAAGATACAGAACAGAGAATTCGTTGATATGCTTCTCTGCATTGTGACTGAGGGTCATGAATGTTTCATGCAATAGCAAGCGTCATTGATATTTCATTGACCATTTACATGTGGATTATTATTGCGCAGGCAGTGATTTCTTGGGTCAATCCTAATCCCTATAATCCCATTGTAAGGTTTTTATATACTGCTACAGAACCCATCTTATATCCCATCAGGAGAAGACTGCCTATAAGCTTTGGTGGGATAGATTTCTCCCCCATGATTGTGATCCTTGCTATAATAATTTTGAAGCTCTTTGTGAA
>DTXE01000322.1 GCA_012962595.1 Syntrophaceae bacterium
CACGAACTCGCTGGTAATGGCAATGAGGTAGTCCTTACTGGCAGGGCTCCGGTGTGGCTTTATCTTAAAATTGCCCATGCCCTTCATGGAAAAGTAAGAAGGCTTATTTATAACTCGCCTGTTACTGGAGACATTGTGATATTCGATCACAGTCCTTTTTGAGGAAATGGTGAAAGGATAGAAATCATGGGGATTAAGGAGAGATGGAGGAGATTTAGGCACCATTTTTGAAGAGGAAGGAAGGATCGATCTGGTCAATCTAAAAATAGCCTTTCTCCTTCTCCGCTTTGAGGTGATAAAGCACGGACTTCTGATCTATAAAAAGATGATGCAGTGGAAAAACCAGGGGGCAGCTTAGGATAAGTTCATGAACTGCATTGTCATTTATGATATTGTGGAGGATAAGATTAGAAATAAGATAGCTGATATCTGCTTTGATTTTGGCCTGGAGCGCATTCAATATTCTGCCTTTTTTGGCGAACTTACTACCAACCAGAGGGAGACGCTTTTTAAGAAGGCAAAGCGGATAATCGGTAGCAACGAGGGTAATGTACAAATATATCCCATCTGCGAAAAGGATTTAGCACTCAAGCTTTCCTATATTGTAAAAAAAGATGAGGAGTGAGGAATTTATACTTAATGTATCGGATGTAAAACAATATTTTTATTGCCCAAGGATACCCTATTTTCTCTATCTGATTCCTAATTTCAGGCCCATTACCTATAAAATGGAAGAGGGAAAATTGAAACAAAAGGAAGAGGAAAGGCTTGAAAAAAGAAGAAGCCTCTCTAGGTTTGACCTTAAAGAAGGAGAAAAGCACTATAATTTAAAAATCTTCTCACAAAGATTAGGCTTATCCGGCCATCTGGATATGGCCATTTCCACCAAGAGAGAGGTCATACCGGTTGATTTTAAAGACGGCTCATTTTCCAAAGAACCCTATGTTCCCCTTCATCACAAATATCAACTCATTTGTTATGGCTTTCTTCTTGAGGAATACTTTAGGAAGCCTTCACTCAGGGGGTTTATTCATAGCCTGGAAGATAAAAAGACAAGAGAAATTTCATTTACAGAGGGTGCTAAGTCCTTTACCTATACCGCTCTTAGAAAGATAAGGCACATGATTAGTGCTGAATCCATGCCTCCTCCTACACGCCATTTTGGAAGATGTAGGGAATGTGAGTTTAAACAGATATGTTAGGGTAATGCATGTATTTTCTGAGTTATGAAGAGCATAAATATGTTACCCGAAAACTTCTTCCAGAGGCCAGAAGAAACGAGGTTCATCCCGATTTAAGGGGTTGGAATTGGATGCAGCCACCCCTTGCCCCTATTTACGACCATATAAGGATAGGCATCTCAGACATTGCTAGCCTCTACTGCCCCACAAGTAGAGACCTCTATCTTAAAAAGGTGATGAAGGTAGGGTTTAAGGCCAATAAAGAGATGGTGGAAGGTCTCATCTTACACAGGATTATCTCCCATGCCTTTACCCTGGCCAAAAGGATACTTTTCAACATCAAAGAGATTTCAGGGGCAGTTTTTAGTAGGGAATTCGGTGATCTTGATCTAGATGATTTCATACTGGATGATGAGAGAGAAAAGTTAATTCCTGAAATAGAAAAAAGGGCCAGACTCATCTGGGAATTTGAAAAGACGAGGATTGCCTACAGAATCGATGATATAAAATCACGCTATCCCTATTGCGAGAAGGATGCATTTGTCTTTCTGGTTTTACCTGTGATTGTGGAGCAGAGGCTAAATGGCATCTTCCTGGGCCTTTCACCGAATCTGGCAGTAGATGGCTATATCTTTTCCGAGGGCATGGTGGTGGATGTCAAGTTTGATCCTATAGAAAAGGACTTTCATAAGTTGGCCTTTACAGGTTATGCCATGGTCATGGAGTCTCTGTATGAATTTCCTGTGGATTTGGGCTCCATGGTCTATGTGAGATTTCAGA
>DTXE01000323.1 GCA_012962595.1 Syntrophaceae bacterium
AAAGGTGGCCTGTGTGAGCGCCTAACTCTTTTAGGGCATAAAGCAAAAAAGAAATCCTCCTACCTACAAATTGGAGGAGCTATTTTCACATGAAAACAAGGAGAACTTTTAATGTCCCATAAAGATGTGCAAATTAAGAAAAAAGACCTGGAAGAAGGCCTGGATGAAATGCCAGGTGGCATTCCAGAAAAAATCCCTATCTTGCCTGTGGGCGATTTAGTTCTGTTCCCCAAGATGATAATCCCCTTGGTAATCACGGAGGAACCTCTCATCAAACTCATCGATGATGCCTTGGTGGGGGATAAAACAGTAGGAGTTATAACCTCTAAGGGTGCAGCAGATAGTAAGAAGTCTGTAGAGGATCTATACACTGTAGGGACTGCCGCTGCCATACTAAAGATGTCCAAGATGCATACCGATGCAGTTAGACTTATTATCCAGGGTATTGCCAGGTTTATGGTTAAGAACTATATAGCAACTGAGCCCTATGTTAGGGCCCAAATCCAGGTTCTTACCGATGTACTTGAAAAGGACATAGAAGTGGATGCCTTGGCATCCAACATCAAAAATCTCTTCCATAGAGTCCTGGAACTTTCACCATACCTCCCTTCAGAATTGGGTGCCATGGTTATGAGTATTGAGGAACCAGGTATCTTGGCCGATACCGTAACCTCTTCACTCAATCTCAGCAAGGATGAAAAACAAGCTGTTTTGGAAACGGTTGATATAAGAAAGCGCCTGGAGAAGGTCAATCTATTTTTGACCAGACAGATAGAGGTATTAGAACTGGGTAGCAAAATCCAGTCCCAGGTGAGAGAGGGACTTGATAAGGCCCAACGGGAGTTCATCCTCCGAGAGCAGTTAAAGGCCATACAGAAAGAGTTAGGAGAAAAGGATGAACGGGCCTTGGAAATAGAAGAACTCCGCACAAAAATTAAAGAAAGAGAACTACCACCATCAGCGGCTAAAGAGGCGGAAAGAGAGCTGGACAGACTTTCCAAGATGCACCCTGCTGCGGCAGAATATACCGTTTCGCGGACCTACCTGGATTGGTTGCTTGATTTGCCATGGAATGTAGCTACTCAAGATAATCTGGATATTGAGGCAGCTCAGAAGGTATTGGATGAAGACCATTATAACCTGGATAAGGTCAAGACCCGAATTTTAGAATACTTAGCGGTTCGAAAGTTAAAGAGCGATATGAAGGGTCCTATCCTCTGCTTTGTGGGTCCTCCTGGTACCGGTAAAACCTCCCTGGGCAAATCCATAGCCAGGGCCTTGGGGCGAAAATTTTACCGTATGTCCTTAGGTGGCATACGGGATGAGGCTGAAATACGGGGACACCGGAGAACCTATGTGGGTGCATTGCCCGGACGAATCATTCAAGGAATGAGAAAGGCCGGTTCAAATAACCCGGTATTCATGTTGGATGAGGTTGATAAGATAGGTGTGGATTTCAGGGGTGATCCTGCATCTGCCTTATTAGAGGTACTAGATCCTGAGCAAAACTTTGCCTTCTCTGACCATTATCTGGGTGTAGAATTTGATCTTTCTAAGGTTATGTTCATTACTACTGCCAATATCCTAGATACCATCCCGCCGGCCTTAAGGGATAGGATGGAGGTATTGGATCTACCAGGTTACACCTGGGAGGAGAAGTTGAGAATTGCAAAAGAATTTCTGATACCAAGACAATTAAAAGAGCATGGATTGACTAATGCCAACCTGATATTTCAGGATGATGCCATAAAGAAAATCATTGGGGAATATACTAGAGAGGCAGGATTAAGAAACCTAGAACGTGAGATTGCCACCGTTTGCCGAAGGGTGGCCAAGGAGGTAGCCAAAGGGATGACTGAACCTGTGTTGGTTACCCCTGAGATGATCCACAAATTCTTAGGACCCGCTAAATTCTTTTCCGAGTTAGCAGAAAGGACCTCTGAACCTGGTGTGGCCACCGGATTGGCCTGGACCCAGGCAGGAGGCGATATCATATTCGTGGAAGCCACCAAGATGCCGGGTAAGAAGACTCTCACCTTAACGGGCCAGTTGGGTGATGTGATGAAGGAATCAGCGGAGGCTGCATTAAGCTATGTGCGTTCCAAATCAAAGGAATTAGGTATCCCTGATGACTTTTACGAAAAAAATGATATCCATATTCATGTCCCGGCAGGTGCTATACCCAAAGATGGACCTTCTGCTGGCATAACTATGTTTACCGCCTTAGTCTCCCTTTTGACAGACCGACCTGTAAGACACGATGTGGCCATGACAGGAGAGATTACCCTTCGTGGTATGGCATTACCTGTGGGGGGAATAAAAGAGAAGGTTTTGTGTGCCCATAGGGCAGGCATTAAAACCATAATTCTACCCAAGCGAAATGAGAAGGATTTAGAGGAAATTCCCAAAGACATAAGGGAAAAGATGGATTTTCATTTCGTGGAAAGGATGGATGAGGTTATAGATATAGCCCTTACCGAGAAAAAGGAATAAAATCCATGGATCTCGTGGATTTACACACCCATTCCACGGTCTCTGATGGGACATTAACACCCAGGGCCCTGATTCAATATGCTAAAGAAAAGGGGTTAAAGGCCGTGGCCCTCACCGATCACGACAATATTGATGGAAACCAGCAAGCCATAGAGGAGGGAAGGAGGGTAGGTATTGAAGTAATACCCGGGATAGAAATAAGTGGAGAATGGCCTTATGGAACCCTCCATATTCTGGGTTATTATATTACCAAAAAGGATAGGTTAAAAAATCATCTATCCCAGCTCCAAAGGGTCAGAGAGCAACGGAATTTCAAAATCATTGAAAAACTGAAACAATCCGGGATTCCCATTACCTTGAAAGAGGTACAACATGAGGCAGGGGGTACACAGATAGGACGCCCCCATATTGCTCAGGTTCTGGTGAAAAAAGGGGTGGCTAAGGATCTGGATCAGGCATTCCATAGATTCTTGAAAAAAGGGGGGGCGGCTTATGTGGATAAGTTTCGCCCCTCACCTGAGCAAGCAATGGAATGGATTTTAGAAGCAGGAGGTGTGCCGGTGTTAGCCCATCCCTTCACCTTGAATATAAAGGAATCAAAGGATCTAGAAATCTTAATAGCCCAATGGAGGCGTTTTGGTCTAAAGGGAATTGAGGTTTACTATCCGGAGCACACCCCTTTACAGGAGCAAATGTATCAAAACCTGGCCCAAAGGCTTGAACTAATTATCACCGGTGGATCGGATTTCCATGGTTTAAATAAGCCTGGGGTACATTTAGGTACAGGGTATGGGAATATGAAGGTGCCCTATACATGTGTAGAGAATCTAAAGAGTTGTTGGAGGAGAATAGAAAAAGGGGGAAATGAATGACTACCATAATAGACCTTAAGGCAAGGGAAATCCTAGATTCTCGGGGGAATCCTACCATAGAGGTAGAGATGATTTTATCTTCAGGTGCTAGTGGCTGGGCAGCCGTTCCCTCAGGGGCCTCTACCGGAGAAAGAGAGGCATTGGAGTTAAGGGATAAGGATCTATCCCGCTATATGGGAAAGGGCGTTAAAAAGGCAGTTCAAAATGTGATGGAGATTATTGCACCAGCAATAGAAGGGATGGATGCTACCAATCAGATCATGCTGGATCAGAGGCTGATTGAGTTGGACGGAACCAAAAATAAGTCCAAGCTTGGTGCCAATGCCATCCTGGCTGTCTCTCTTGCGGCTGCTAGGGCGTCAGCTGATGCCTTAGGGGTTCCTCTCTACACATATTTAGGTGGAATCCATGCCAGGCTACTTCCGGCTCCTATGATGAATATCATAAATGGAGGGGTACATGCAGAAAATAACCTGGACATCCAGGAATTTATGGTAATGCCTCTTGGGGCTAACACATTCAAAGAGGCCCTGAGAATGGGTGCTGAGGTATTCCACCATTTAAAGGCCATATTAAAGGAAGGTGGATATGTAACCTCCGTGGGGGATGAAGGCGGATTTGCTCCCAATCTGAAATCTAATGAAGAGGCCCTAAAATTTATCATGATGGCCATTGAGCGTGCACAATATGAGGCTGGAAAGGATGTGGCACTAGCCCTTGATTCAGCAGCCAGCTCTTTCTTTGAAAATGGTAAATATCACCTAAGGGGAGAAGGAAAGAAAAATTTATCATCGGAAGATATGATAAGTATTTACGAAGACCTAGTAGACCGTTATCCTATCAAATCCATTGAGGATGGTTTAGCGGAGAGAGACTGGGAGGGATGGGAAGAGCTTACAAGACGGTTAGGCCATAAGATACAGATCGTGGGTGACGACATCTTTGTAACCAACCCGGCAATCTTCAAAGAAGGAATTAACATGAAGATAGCTAATGCCATCCTTATTAAACTCAATCAGATAGGAACCTTGACCGAAACATTGGACACAGTGGAGATGGCAAAGCAGGCCAAATACGCAACCGTGATATCCCACCGTTCAGGGGAGACCGAAGATACATTTATCTCTGACCTGGCAGTTGCAGTAAATGCCGGACAGATTAAGACCGGATCCCTCTCTCGAAGCGATCGTGTAGCGAAGTATAACCAACTTCTACGTATAGAAGAAGAACTAGGAGAAACCGCCCTATTTAAAGGACATGAGGTATTTTATAATCTTATTTGAACCTCAGCCTCTCCCTTCTATCCTCTCCTCAAGCTCCTTTGCAAATTGTGCATCATAGAGGGCCTTTAACCGATTGATTGTGGTCTCATAGGCATCGATCTGTTCTTCCTCAAGCTCCTTTGCAATCCCAGGATTAATCTCGTTCAATTTTCTTATCAAAATCTCCCTCTCTTCCCTTGGCATCACCTTTGGATCTGTCATTGCTGCAGCCCTGGTATAGATTCCCTCATCCAAAAGGTATTTCAATGCCTTAAATGGAAGCTCATAATAGTCTCCAATAGCTCCAGTTCTGTGGGTGAAGCCCTCAGGTGTAGCCGCCTTAAATGAAACACGAACGTAAAGCTTATCCGCAAATTTGGCCAATAGTTTTACATAGTCCCTATCAGATCCCAGTAATATACCATTTGTTTCTAGGATAAAGAGTGGATACCTAGATTTAGCTATATCCTCCAGGGTTAAGAGTAGGTGCTCCTTTCCGAGGGTTGGTTCACATCCAGAGAGTCGAAGCTTATTGACCTCAATACCCCTAAAGCGTTCCCATCCCGGGGAGGTTATGCCCCTTTCTGCTGCCTTAACCAGCTTCCGTGCAACCCTTTTTGGTGAATAAAATTCACCGAATCTCTCTGGAAAATCCCTTGACCAATCGCTCCAGCAATAGATACAGCGTAAACAGCAGCCTACAGCATATCCAGTTGCTATACCTCGATAGACCGGAGCTGAATAGATGCCTGTATATTTTCTTTCCAATCCCTCTGGACCTTCTCTAGTCACTCTCTTTTCGGTCTCTTCTGCTAACTTTAAGGGATCAAAGGGTGTAAATCCATGGGTGAGAAAGCGTTGATATCTCTTCATTCTATCTCCTCAGCCTCTATGTTAATGGTTAGTACCTTTGGATAGAATCACACACCATTTCTTGACTGTCAACTCCGCTAACCGCCAGAGGGGGTATCCAGGTCATACCCCTTTCAGTTCCCTGGGTCACAGCTTAGGGGTTAGAAGGTAATTTGACATTGATTTGGACCGGCAAAAATGTATAATAGACCTGCGAGAAACCCTCATGACCTTCAGTCACAAACAAACATGAAAATGCAATATAGGCAGGGATTGAAATTCAAAATACCAAATCCCAAATCTCAAACAATACCAAATATCAAAATCCAAATGACCA